>JAFDHG010000063.1 GCA_019308925.1 Deltaproteobacteria bacterium | reverse complement strand
AGCTGTTCATCAGAGGCACTGGCCAGCAGTGAGAGGGCCGTGGAGGCGAACTTGACCAGTGTATAATCCCTTATCCTGCGATAGGTCCCCATATCACCTCCAAAAAAGCTCTTGTAAAAAGGTCCTACAAATCAGCCATGTATCCCTCACTGGCCGGAAGTGGCTGGAGGGTCTTCCATCTGCATAATGGGTGGTAACTGGAATTTGTACCACACTGTGGCCCCTTTTGCAAGCCTTAATGAGGAGCTCCAATTCCGCCTCATAACCCGAGGCGCAGAGGGGGAATCCCCTCAACACCTCCCCCTTGATGAGACGATAGCCGGACTGGGTATCGGTGAAGGGGGTGCCTGTAAGTTTGGATACGGCCTTTGCCCCCAATCTATTCCAAAACCTTCTCAGCCAGTTTATTTCCCCAAACTCCCCCGTCCGAGAACCGATGATGATCTCACCTTTTCCCTCCTGATAGGCACGGATAAATTGGGGGATGAAGGAGGGGTCGTGTTGGCCATCGGCGTCCATGGTAATCACGGCCTTGTAGCCATGATGCAGGAGAAATCGAAAACCCGTTTTCAAGGCCATCCCCTTGCCCCGATTTACCCCATGCCTCAAGACTCGGACTCCTAACTCTCCAGCGATCTCAGCCGTGGCATCGGTGGAACCATCGTCCACCACCAAGATATCCAGCCCATAGCCCCTGACCCCCTCAATCACCCCTCGGAGGCTGCAGGAGGCATTGTAGGCGGGGATGAGGACCGCTATCTTCGGCACTGACTTCATCTCCTCTGCAGAAGCCTGCGCAAGTCTCCATCCCACAGGAGCGAAAATAGGGTGAGAAACCTCCCCATTGTCGGCAGCGGATCCTCCTGGGAGAGGATGTCGTAGGCCATCCCCCTGAACTGGAAAAAACTCGGTTTGAGATGAAACCTCCGGGGGTTGGTGAGAAAGTGGAGGATATCTCCCGGCAGGAGCCATCGACACCTCTTGCCCAGCTCATATTCCAAGACCGGATCGAATTCCTCACCCATTGCCATCTTATAAAGAAGGCAGGGGAAGTCCACTCCGGCCTGGATGGCCAAGGCGAGGGACCCCCAGAAGCGGGGATTTAGCTCCATCAGCTTGGGCGTGTTGTCCCGGGGATCCACCTTGAACTCCACCATGGCGACGCCATACCAACCCAACGACCGCAACAGCCGCAGCCCAAGTTCCTCTATCCGTGGATGCCGCACACTCTCCCGCAGGGTACTCGGGCCACCTCTTACCGGATATTCCCTCAGCCTCCTGTGGGCGAAGAGGGCCTTTACCACACCCCCCTTATCCAAGAGGGCGGCCAGTCCAAAGGCCTCTCCCTCTTGGGGGATGCGCTCTTGGATCAAAGGGAAAGGGAATCTTCTGTGGACCTCTTGGTATGCAGTCGGCAGGTCTTCCTCATTGTTCACATAGACTATGCCATAGGCACCTGAGCTCACACGCGGCTTGATAACCCAGGGGGGCGGGATCACCTCCTTGACGGCTGTAAGGTCTTTTATATCCTCCACAAAATAGGTCTGGGGCATGGGGATCGCCTCCTTTAAGGCGTGTTGCAGAAGCCATCCCTTGTCACGCACCTTGATCACGTCATGATAGGATGTGATGGGCAAACGGACCAAAGGTGCAAACTCCCTTTTATGTCTGGCCAGCAGCAGGAGGGTCTCTTCTTCCATGGGTATAAGGATGTCATAGGTCCTTCGGGTCAATTCCTGGCGCAGAAAGGCGAGAAAATCATCTGGGCGCCGGTGTACAGAGGGGTAAACTACCCTCCTATGGCAGTACTTGGAGAAGAAGGAGGTGGTCACCCTGGAGCTCTCTCCCACGGTCACCTCCAACCCCTTTCTGCCGAGGGAGCGGACCACGGCCAAGGTTTTTCTCCAATGACCATCCGTAACGAAGATCCTGGACATAATGTACCACGAGAGGATATGATTGAAACAAAGGAGGGGATCAGGCACCCCTTCCTCCCTTGACATAAGGGACGTCTCTATTATATAAGGAGAGGAAAGGATATCCAAATGAAAAAATTCCTCTTGGGAATCGCCATCGGCATCCTGGTGATCTTACTTTTTACCTACTTCGGGGGAGGGAACGCACTGAAATCCTTGGGGAGGAAGACCATCGAATTGGGAGAGAGGGTTGAGGTCTATGAAAAAACCCTCAAAGAGACCACCAAAGGGCTGATTAAGAAGAAAGAGGAGGTAGAGAAAGAGATAATAAAGAAATGACGGCCTAATATTGTATCGAAAATCCCCTTAAATCCCCTTTATACTCCTCACAATGCGTCGTTACCTTTTTCACTTGTGCCCCTGGTGGGCCTTGATGACACCACTGGAGGAGGGCTTCTACCTTTCCACGTTCTCCTTCCAACAGGCATTCCACGTTCCCATCCCATAGGTTGCGCACCCAACCGTTGACCCCCAATTCCTGGGCCCTGCGTTGAGTGGAATAGCGATAAAATACCCCCTGGACCAACCCCTCTACTCGCACCCTAACCCTTATCTTCTCCATGCTTACACTATCGCGTTATCCCGACATGACTGAAGTTCAAATGGAGAGGGGATGTCTTTATCGCTTCTTCAACTGCAGCAGATACGCTACACTATCCAAGACAGTGGTGAAATAGACGTTTTTTACCACAAACCCTTTGGGCATCTTTATCTGGACGGGGGTAAAGTTGAGGACCCCCTTGATGTTGGCCTCCGCTACCTTATCGGCAACCTCTTGGGCCTCGGAAGCGGGCGTGGTGATAATGGCGATATCTATCTTCCTCTCCTTGGCCACCTCCTTGAGTCGATCGGGGTGCAAGATCTCTACCGGTCTACCCATCTTTTCCGAGACCCTCCCCACTACCCCCGAGGGGTCTATGTCAAAAGCGGCGAAGATATTGTAGTTCTTCTTTAAGAAGTCCTTGTAGAGGAGGAGGGCAGCCCCTAAATTGCCGATCCCTATGATGGCTATACGCCACTCCCGATTCAGGCCCAAGATGTTCTTGATGTCATCACAGAGGTCCTTGATATAATATCCCACCCCCCGGATCCCGAACTCCCCGAAGTAGGCCAGATCCTTCCTCACCTGGGCAGCGTTAACCCCACACGTGCTCGCCAACTGGGCGGAGGAGACCACAGTCTCCCCCTTTTCATCCAATGTCTCGAGACAACGGACATAGGTAGAAAGTCTCCTTATGGTAGCTTCTGGAACCTTTGAGAATTTCAATGTTTTAACCCCTTATGTGAAAAAATTCTTTTATCTTATAAGACGTTATCACAAAAAAGGCAAGAAAAAAATATTATTTTCACAAAAATTTTTGCCGTTCAGAGTGTCTCCACCTTGATTTCCCCCTTTATCCTCTCTACATCCTTCCTCCTGCACAGTTCTGTTCCGGGGGTCATCACTGCCGCCGTCCCCGCAGCGGTGGCCAAGGTCAGGCTCTCCTTGAAATCCATCCCCCTGGTCAAGGCGTAGATAAACCCGGCCACGGCGGAGTCCCCTGCCCCCACTGGGCTGGCCACCTCAACCTGGGGGGGGATTGCCCAATAGGCCTCATTCCTTTTCACCCCTATAATTCCCTTTGCCCCCATGGATATCATGACTAACTCTATCCCCTTCTCTGTTATGTGGCGGGCCTCTTTTAATAGGTCCTCAACCTGGCTCGAACTTATCCCCGTGAGGCGTTGGAACTCATGAACATTGGGCTTGATTACAAAGGGGTTGGCCTTACACCCTTGTCGCAGGAGCTCTCCATCGGCATCCAAGGCCACCCGTATCCCTCTACCTCTCAGGGTGGTGATTATCTGGGCGTAGATGTTATGGCTTACCCCTGGGGGTACGCTACCACTGACGGCCACAAATTCGGCATCACGCGGGATAGAGCGGATCTTTTGAAAGAAGAGGCCGACTTCGGTGGGGGTTATCCCCGGCCCGGCAGCGTTCAACATGATCTGGGTCTTTTCTCTCCGATCGTAGAGTATGATGTTGGTCCTCGTCTCCCCTCCGATCCTGGTAAAATCACAGAGGACCCCTTCGTTGATCAGCCTCCCCTCCAATTCCAGTCCGTCATATCCCCCGATAAACCCCAAGGCGATGCTCTCCCCCCCCAACTCCTTGATCACCCGGGAGACATCAATCCCCTTACCCCCGGCATATCTCGCCTCCCGCATGATCCTGTTGGCGTCGTCCATCAGCAGACCTTGCACCTCTATGGTCCTGTCCAGGGCCGGGTTCATAGTAATGGTATAGATCATCCCCTCACCTCCTGGGCCTTATCTCCACTGCCGAAGAGTTCTACCTTTTTTTTCACGACCTCCTTGATCATATCCCTGGCCGGCCCCAGGATCTTTCTGGGGTCGAACACCTCTCGATCTTCGGACAAGACCTTCCTCACCTCCCCGGTAAGGGCAAGCCTCAGGTCTGTATCGGTATTGACCTTATTGATGCCCACGGCAATGGCCTTCCTTAGCTGCTCAGGGGGGACACCCTTGGCTTCTTTCAACTCCCCTCCGTATCTGGTCACCAGCTCAAGGACGTGCTGCGGAACGGTGGAAGCCCCATGGAGTACCAGGGGGATACCTACCCTGCTCTTTATCTCCCTTAGGCGTTCTAAATCGAGCTTGGCCTCTCCCTTGAACTTGAAGGCCCCGTGAGAGGTGCCGATGGCAGGGGCCAAAAAATCCACCTCGGTCTCCTTTACAAAGCGCTCAGCCTCCTGGGGATTGGTTAGGGTGGCCTCCCTCTGTCCGACAGAGACCATCTCCTCTACCCCCTGTAGGCGTCCCAGTTCCCCCTCCACCGATATCCCCACAGAATGGGCCATCTCCACCACCCTCCTGGTCTCCCTGATGTTTTCCTCAAAGGGGAGGTGAGAGGCATCGATCATCACCGAGGTAAACCCCCCCTTTATGCAACGGGAGATGATCTCCCTGTCACGTCCATGGTCTAAGTGAAGGACCATGGGGATGGGGCTGAGTTCGGCCGCCGTCCTCACCATGGCGACGATATAATCGAAACCTGCATAGTTAATGGCCCCTTCGCTCACCGCTATGATGACTGGAGACCTTTTTTCCATGCACCCTGCCACCACCCCCTGAAGGATTTCCAGGTTATTGATATTAAAGGCCCCTACAGCATAACCACCCCGGTTTGCGGCCTCCAAGACCTCCTTCCCTGTTACCAATCCCATTGTTTTCTCCTGAAGAGAATGTATCCTTATTTTTTTATTATAGAATAAAGTGCCCCATTTCACAATGATAATTGCGCCCTTGCTCCATTTACGTGGTTCTTATATACTTTAATAAAGGGCGACATCTATGATCCCCTTCAAAGATGACAATCCGACTACCCCCCAAGAGATAGGGTGGGAGCAAAAGAGCTACAGAGGGAGGTATCCCCTTTAGATGAGACCCCTTGTTGCCATCCTGGGGAGGCCCAATGTGGGCAAGTCCACCCTGTTCAATCGGCTGGTGGGCTTTCGCAAGGCCATTGTGGAGGGCCTTCCCGGGGTAACCCGTGATCTCAACTACGCCGATGTGGATAGATACGAAAAACCCTTCACCCTCATTGACACAGGAGGGTTTGAGCCTGTGGCCCAGGAGGGGCTCTTGGCCCAGATGGCTGAACAGTGCCGTCTGGCCGTGGAGGAGGCGGACATCATCATCTTCCTGTTGGACGGAAAAGAGGGTCTCACTCCTTCTGACCAAGAGATCGCCCGCCTTTTGCGCCACAGGGATAAAGAAGCCCTCTTTGTGGTCAACAAGATCGATGGTCCCCAGCATGAGGGAAGAATCTACGACTTCTATGATCTGGGTATTGAGATCCTTTATCCCATATCAGCACAACATAACTACGGCTTAGAAAGATTGAACGAGGCGATCAGTGACCTCCTCCCTGCACCTTCCTCAGAGGAAGGGGAGGCAGAGGCGACAAGGATAGCCATGGTCGGGAGGCCCAATGTGGGAAAGTCCTCTATCATAAACAGCATTTTGGGGTATGAACGGGTCATCGTCCATGAGGCCCCTGGGACTACCAGAGACGCCATCGACACGCCATTCATCGTGGGGGAGAGGAACTATGTCTTTGTGGATACGGCCGGAATCAGGCGCAAGAGCAGGATCAGTTTACAGCTGGAGAAATACAGTGTGGTGGAAGCCATCAAAAGTATCGGGCGGGCAGATGTGGTCCTCCTCATCCTGGACGCCCAAGAGGGTGCCACAGAACAAGATGCCCGGATAGGAGGCTTGATCCACGACAAAGGGAAAGGGGGGGTCATTGTGGTAAACAAATGGGACTTGGTGCAGAAGGATCTCACCACCTCTGCCTATACTGAATGGGTAAGAGAGCACCTTTGGTTTCTGGACTACACCCCCCTTATCTTTACCTCTGCCATCACTGGAGAGGGAGTAGGCCACATCCTCGAGGTTGTGGAAGAGGTGGTTGTACAGAGGGGTAAGAGGATACCGACCCCTCAGCTCAACCGCTGGCTCCGGGAGGTGGTGGAGTTCCATAGCCCTCCCCTCTTTCAGAAAAAGAGGGTAAAACTCTCCTATATTACCCAGATCTCCACCCGACCACCCACCTTTGTCATCTTCGCCAACTACCCCATGGGTGTCCATCTTTCTTACAGGAGATATCTGACCAACCGGCTCAGAGGGGACTTCGGGTTCGGCGGAAACCCCATCCGTTTGATCTTCAGAAAAAAATAAAAAAGGGTTCTTTCCTCTTTTGTGCAACTGCTTCTTGTGGGCCGCTCTTGACCTACCCGACGGTGCTATAATACACTACCGTATCATAACAGAGCAGGCAAATTCTTCGTATCGATGGCACCGTATCTCGAACCCGACAGTGCCTGATTCAATTTCGAAGAAGCCTGTGCATATGTGCATGCGCCCTTTGCCAGATATGCGACATGTTGCAGCGTGGATAGCACTGGTACTGTTGCTTGTCTCTGGGTATGGCTGCACGTTCATCGGTCCGCGGCCAAAGAACGTGCTGCACACCGTTTTTCATGTAGCGCCCCGCGCCGGAGCGGTCGGGACCGAAGAGTTTTCACGCGTGATGGATCGCATCACCGGCACAACAGCGACCTTTGGCAACCGCGTGCAGTTGCTCACCAACGGCGAACAGGCCTTCCCACAAATGCTTGCTGCCATCGACAACGCCAAGGAGCGCGTCTCCTTGGAGATCTACAAAATCCGCATGGACGCTGTGGGCAGGCGCTTTGTCGAGGCGCTGACCAATGCGGCAGAGCGCGGTGTGAGGGTTCGATTTCTCTATGATGCATACGGCAGCCGCACGGTCAACGGCGGAGATTTCGCAGCCCTGCGTGCCGCTGGAGCCGAGGTCCGCGTTTTCAATCCGGTCATGTGGTGGACGCTGCTGCGGGTGAACAACCGCGACCATCGCAAGATCCTCGTTGTGGACGGCCGCATCGCCTTCGTGGGAGGAGTCAACCTCGCGAAGGAATACGATGGCAACGGGGTGAACGGCTGGCGCGACACCGTGCTTATGGTGGAAGGCCCGGCTGCGCTTGATGCCGAGCGGGTCTTTGCCTCGTCGTGGCTCCAGGGCGGGAGGGGGTTTATGGGTAAGGACCTGCCGATGGTTGGGTTCCGTCATTTCAAGCGGGTCATCGATGATCCGCTGATGTGGCTGCTGGGCTTGAACGGGACCTTTTGTCTCCCTGAGCATGCCCCGATGGCGGATGGAGCTGCGCATGTGCGCGTCATCTCCTCTGCCCCTGACCATCTGAGCAGCACGATAGTCGACAAGTACCTGCTGGCCATCAACTCGGCACAGAAACACATTTCCATTAGCTGTGCGTATTTTGTCCCACCACTTATCCTGCGCCGGGCGCTCGTGGATGCGGCCAAACGCGGGGTTCAGGTGCGGCTCATCCTGCAGGGATCGAGTGACTCTCCCCTAGCGCGCACCATCAGCATCGGCTACTACGGAAGATTGCTCAAGCACGGCGTGGAAATCTACGAGTGGACGCGGTCGGTCCTGCACGCGAAAACCATGGTTGTAGACGGCGTATGGGCAACAGTCGGCAGCGCCAACCTCGACGGCCGCGCCCTTTTTTTAAGCTACGAGGCGAACGTGGCAGTGATCGATCCCGGACTTGCGGCTGCCATGGAGCAACAGTTTGAAGATGATCTCAAACACTGCCGCAGGGTGATGCTCAAGGAGTGGAAGAAACGCCCTTTCACACAGAGAGTTTGGGAGATCCTGTTTACGCCGTTTGTAGGGCAGTTCTGAATGGCAAAAAAGTATGATGGTCAGGGCAGCGAGAGGATGTCCGGTCCTGCGTCCGTGATGGCAACGGTGTGTTCAAAATGCGCGGAGAGGCTTCCATCAGACGTGACCACTGTCCACCCGTCCCGCAGGACCTTTATCTCCCAGGTGCCTATATTTATCATCGGCTCTATCGCCAGGACCATCCCGGGCAGAAGCCTGGGGCCATGATGAGGCGGACCGAAATTGGGCACCTGAGGATCCTCGTGGAGGTCCCTCCCTATCCCGTGCCCCACAAAGTCCCTTACCACAGAAAGACCGAAAGACTCTACCCATGACTGGATAGCATGGGAGATATCGAAGAGGCGCTTACCGGACCTGGCCTGCTCAATCCCCTTGTAGAGGGCCTGCTGCGTTACCTCCTGGAGCATGGTGGCCTCCTGGCTCACCTTTCCCACGGGCACAGTGATGGCCGCATCTCCATAATATCCATGGAGATAGACCCCCAAGTCCAGGCTCACGATATCCCCCTCCTTCAACCTGCGGGGACCGGGGATCCCATGGACCACTTCCTCGTTAACCGAGACGCACAGGCTGGCCGGGTATCCTCTATACCCCTTAAAGGCAGGAGTGCCTCCTCCCTTCCTTATCGAGCGCTCCGCAATTTGGTCCAGCTCCTTGGTGGAGATGCCTGGTTTGATCGCCTCTTTTAACTTCCTCAGGACCTGTGCCACCAGGCGGTTGCTCTGGCGCATGATCTCGATCTCCTTTTTTGTTTTGATGTTGATCATACTACAGTAAAATATAGACGAAAGGCCCTCATAAAGTCAAATGTCATGTATCCTTGACTCTACTCTGCCTTTTCAATATAGTATTGGAATCTTTTCCCATTTAGTTGCTGGAATGAGAGGATTTAAGGATTGACATAGTTTGTACGGTTGACGCGGTTATTGGGTTTGTTGGGTTTACACGGTGAATGGGTGAATTGGGAAATTGGTTAATTGATGCTGATAGCTGACAGCTGAACGCTGATAGCATATGAAGAACCTAGTATTGATCCAAAACTGAAAGGGGAGCAATGGGGAAAGGCCTTGTCGAGAAGCTATTGGCATCCCACCTGGTATCAGGGAGTTTGGTGCCGGGGGAGGAGATCGCCATTTCCATAGACCAGACCTTGACGCAAGACGCCACAGGCACCCTCGTCTACTTAGAACTGGAGGCCATGGGAATCAAGAGGGTCGCCACTGAGCTGTCTGTCAACTACGTCGATCACAATACCCTGCAGACGGGATTTGAGAGTGCCGATGACCATCTCTATCTTAAGACAGTGGCCGCACGATATGGTATCTACTTTTCTCCCCCAGGCAACGGTATCTGTCACCAGGTCCACCTGGAGAGGTTCGGTGTACCGGGAAAGACGCTGCTGGGCTCGGACAGCCATACCCCTACGGCCGGTGGCTTGGGGATGATGGCCATAGGGGCGGGGGGGCTCGATGTGGCCCTGGCCATGGCGGGCAGACCCTTCTTTTTCTTCATGCCCGAGATCATCCGGATCGATCTCATCGGCCGCCTATCGCCCTGGGTAGTGGCCAAGGATGTGATCTTGGAGGTTTTGAGGAGGCTCTCCGTTACAGGAGGGGTGGGGAAGATCCTGGAATATGGGGGGGCGGGGGTGAAGGGTTTAAGCGTCCCCGCAAGGAGCACCATTGCCAACATGGGGGCGGAGCTGGGGGCCACTTTCTCCATCTTTCCCAGTGATGAGGAGACCCGGCGGTTTTTAAGGGCTCAGGGGAGGGAAAGGGATTGGACGCCCCTGGGGGCTGACGGTGACGCCCACTATGGCGGAGCGCTCTCCATTGACCTATCACAACTGGAGCCGCTGCTGGCCCTCCCTCACAGTCCCGACAACGTACGGAAGGTACAAGAGCTTGAGGGGGTCAAGGTCCATCAGGTGATCATTGGCAGCTGCACCAACTCTTCTTATCAAGACCTGGCGCGGGTGGCCGAGGTGTTAAAGGGGAAAAGGGTACACCCAGAGGTGAGCCTAGCCATTGTGCCCGGTTCCCGACAGGTGCTGCAGATGTTGGCTCAAAGGGGGGAATTGACCCACCTCATCGCCTCGGGGGCACGGGTCTTGGAGCCCGCCTGTGGTCCATGTATTGGTATGGGGCAGGTCCCCCTCTCAGGGGGGGTTACCCTGCGCACCTTCAACAGGAACTTTAGGGGGCGCAGCGGAACCCCTGATGCAGAGATCTACCTCTGTAGCCCGGAGACGGCCGTTGCCTCCGCCCTCACCGGGGAGATAACCGATCCCCGTTCCTTGGGGGAGGAGGTGAAGGTCCACAGGCCTAAGAGATTGTGGGCGGGGGCAGATCTGATCATACCCCCCTGCTCCCACCCCGAAACGGTCCAGGTCATCCGTGGGCTCAATATCCAGCCTTTGCCGGAGTTTCCCGAGATGCCCCAAACAATAGGAGGTGAGGTCCTCATCAAACTGGGTGATGACATCACTACCGACGATATCCTGCCGGCGGGATTGAAAGTGTTGCCTCTTCGCTCCAACATCCCTGCCATAGCGGAGTTTACCTTCACTGGGCTTGATCCCTCGTTTTCCTCCCGGGCCACAGAGGGGGGCGGCGGAATCATCGTGGCCGGGACCAACTATGGGCAGGGGTCGAGCCGGGAGCATGCGGCGCTGACGCTGAGATATCTGGGGATCAAGGCTGTTATTGCCCTCAGCTTTGCCCGCATCCACTTGGCCAATTTGATAAACTTTGGGGTCATCCCGCTCCTGTTCGCTAGCAAAGAGGACTACGGGAGGATAGAGATGGGGGATCAGGTGGTGATCCCTCTGGGCGAGGTGGCGGGAGGGATTACCCTCTGGAACAAGAGCAAGGGAATACCTATCAACCTGACCCACTGCCTGCGGCCTCGCGATATCGCTATCCTCAAGGAAGGGGGAGTTCTGAACTTGGTAAAGAAGGGATCTGCGGAGAGGCCTACGGAAGATTAGGATATCCAGAACGCTTGCACAGAGCCGGCGCACGGGGTATGCCAAACGATCGCGCGTCACGGATGAACGGGAGCAAAAAAACCTGAGGGGTACTGCTATGGAGAAGATTATAGACGGTGTATATTTTATTCCGGGGCAGGATGAATTTATTCCCGATTCACATACCTATGTGGTAGGAGAGCCGACATCCCGGGATCTTTCACTCGTTGACCCCGGTCTCATGGGGAAGGGTGAATACAAGATCGAGGCTATCGAAAAAATGGGAATCGAGCTGGAGGCCATAAAAAGGGTTATCATGACCCATACCCACCTGGATCATATCGGTTGTCTCTCTGAAATCCTCCAGCAGATTCCCTGGGCTGAGCTCTGGGTACACACGCTGGAAGCCGCGCCCCTCGAACAGGGGGATGAGAGGACCGTGTACGGTATGGATATGTTCAGGGGGATGTGCCAGATGCAGTATGGTCTGAAACCTGGTGCCTTTACCTTTCAGGTGCATCGTCACCTGCAGGGGGGCGAAACTCTGGAGATCGGCGGCATGGTCTGGGAGGTAATCCACGTTCCAGGACACTCTCTGGGTAGTATCGCCCTTTATCATCGTCCTCAACTGATCCTTATCCCGGGTGACGTTGTCTATGCCGATTACGCCATTGGCCGCTTTGATCTTCACGGGGCCAATGCCTCTCAGTTGAGACAATCGCTGATGCGGCTTGCCGAACTCGAGGTGGATATCCTGTTGCCCGGCCACAACCGGATCGTCAAAGGCCCCCCAGCCGGGTACATTCGAGAGACGGCCAGTCAATGGGAACCCTATCTTCGCTGAGCTTCAGCGGCCCAGGGGTTTTTTACCATACCATGAGGCGGAACAGTGTCTAGTGAGTAAGGAGGAGGTCCAATGGTTACCTTGGGGCCGAAACGAGGCAGGTTGTCGCAGGTATTGCTCCTCACTACACACCAGAGCAGCTTGTCGGAAAACAGATTCCAACGCTGGTCAATCTCGAACCGAGGAAGGTGCGCGGTGTGGAGAGCCGGGGGATGATCCTTGCAGTGGAAGGAAAACCAGTGCTGCTTACGCCTGACGAGCAGGTTCCCCCTGGCAGTAGGGTGCGCTAGAGGGATCGCCTCTGCGCGGCCACTATCGCACCTCATTTCTTGAGACCTATTCCCTCACAGATCACTGCGCTGCGTTCGGTGACGCAGCAGGGCAAAACACGTGACACATAGTGCAAAGGGTCACTGATAGATAGCTGCGTTTGCACCTATTATGAGCATTATCTTGGAGTTTCAGGTTAAAATGGCATAAATTATGCATCAAATTTGATAGGAGATCAGTAGGAATCTGTTTTGAGGATTTACTCATATGATAATTAGATGTAAAAAATGTGGGACAACATACCGGCTTGATGACGCTAAGATAAAGGCCACGGGAACAAAAGTCCGATGTTCTCGATGTATGCATGAATTTACGGTATCTTTGTTAGCGGTCACGGATATAGGGGAGCTTTTCGGTGAGCTCTCTAGGGAGCAGAAAGTATCAGAC
>JAFDHG010000062.1 GCA_019308925.1 Deltaproteobacteria bacterium | reverse complement strand
ATGGCAATTTATGTTCAACTTGATGCTATATCTATTTAATTTGTCAAAGAGCATGGCCTGATGGCCTGAAAATAGAAAATCTATATATAAGGTTTCTGCAGTAGACTCAATATTGATTGTACCTATAATTTTTAAAACCTAAAAACGTGTATAGTGATAGCATGAAATGATGAAAGCATAATAGTAGTATCTCATCTCCTTTCTATAATCTCATTTACCCTTGTAATAAACTCCCCTCGATCTCCTTAGAAATCTTCTTCATATCACCCCAATGGATGCACCGAGTGGGACAAGCCTTGCTACAAGCGGGCTGTTCATTATTTTTGAGTCTTTCAATACAGAGGTCACATTTTACTGCAACTTCCTTATCATCATCGAACTGCATGGCCCCGAAAGGACACGCCTCGGCACAAGCCTTACAGCCGATACACAGATCTTCATCGATGAGCACTATTCCTTGCTCGTTCCTGGAGATGGCTTCTACCGGGCATGCGTCCTTGCATGGGGGCTTGGCACAATGGTGGCAATAGATGGGGATATACAGAGGTGCCCGCTCAAGCACCTTTATGAACCGAGGCCCCACATCAAGCTCATGTTCCTGTTTGCATGCTACTTCGCAGGCGTGGCAGCCTATGCAATCCTCTTTAAAGAACACTAAAGAAACCTTTCCCATCTCGTTCCCTCCTGTTCGTCTTCACAGGGTAAGATGTTGCATAGAAGGACCCTCAAGTTGGTGGCCCCCATGACTGGATCCATAGACTCATGGGAGTTGTCCGTCAGTATGTTGATATTAGAGATATCCCAGCCATGCCCTGGATCTTTTATCTCCGGAAACCACCAGCCGTGCTCGGCAACGATAACCCTGGGATCAATACCATCGTTCAGCTTGGCCCGCTGTTTAACACGTCCCCTCGGCGATTCGATGTAAACCCACTGGCCCTCTTTGATCCCGTGTTTTTTCGCTGTTTCTGGGTGGATCTCCACAATGGGATCGGGCCTGATCTCCCTTAGCCAGGGGATCATGCGGTTCGCTGAATGGAAGAAGGTAGGGGTCCGCAGTCCTGCATTCAGGATATAGGGATAACGATCAAGGAGGTCTGGCCGGGAGATCGGGCTTTCCGGCATTTCCGTATATTTGGGAAGGGGGTCATATCCCCATTTCTCCAAGATGGTCGAGTGGAGCTCTACTTTTCCCGTGGGGGTGGAAAATCCCTTTTCCCTGTACTTGTAATACACCTGATCTCCCTTAAGATATCCTTTTCCCTTGAACTCTTCCCAGGTCAACCCGGAGGGTTCAAGTATGTAGTCAAGGGCATCTTCCACAGTATCCCACCAGTCCTGGCCCATCCTTTTCCCCAACTCTAAAAAGACCTTGTGATCCTGCCAGCACTCCCCAATCTCTACTGCCTTTTGTCTGGCCAATACATAGCCATGTCGCTTCCAGTTGTCCGCCACATGATTTTGCTCAAGCCAGGTGCCTGCGGGTAGAAAGATATCGGCCAGCTCTGCCGTTGGGGTGAGGAAGAAATCAATCACAGCCAGAAACTCAAGCTTTTTCAAAGCGTCATAGGCCTCCTTGGCATTGGCCCTCGTTGTGACTGGATTGGTGCCACACAGAAGTCCTGCCTTCAGGGGATAAGGTTTCCCGGTCAAGATGGCATCCCATGCCACTTTAGGGGTGATGAGGGCCACCCGTGAGGCCAGCTTATATTGATCACCCCCCAAGCGTTTAGCTCTCTGCTCCGGTGGGAGGTCTTTGTGTCGGGCAAACTCTGAAACAGTCCTCGTAGGTGGAGGCACAAAGAAGACGTTTCCTCCGGGGGCATCGAGGTTGCCAGTTGCTGCCATGAGGCCCGTGAGAATACGGGTGCAGTCTGTACAGTTTAAGGTCTGCTCTGTGGGCACGCCCCAGTTGATACACGCGGGTTTTGTGGTGGCGTACATCCTCGCCGCTTTTCGGATCAGATCCTGTTTAACCCAGGTAATCTCTTCTACCTGCTCCAGCGGATACTCCCTAACTCTTCTCACAAAGGCATCCCAACCGTTGACATAGTTGTCGACAAATTCTCTGTCATAGAGATCCTCTTCAACGATCACATTGAAAAATCCCATAGCCAGGGCGGCATCCGTTCCCGGGCGAAGCTGCAGCCACAGGTCAGCCTTCTTTGCAAGAAAACCTTTGCGAGGATCTATGACAATCAGCTTGCTTCCTTTTATATAGGCCCTCCAGAAACCTTCACCTTTATATTCATCCGGATTGGTCCATTGGGGATTGCAAGCCCACATGACAATGCACTTGGGTTCGCCCTCATAGTCACAGACAGGGAGATTACCACAGGTGATGAGGGTTGCCCCAACCCGTGAGACATAACACATGTGACCTGCAGTGAGGACATTGGGTGTTCCCAAGAGATTGGCAAATCGATAGAGATGGCTCTCGTAATCCCGCCCTGTGCCTTGACCGACAACGATGGACTCTGCACCATTCTCCTTTGTGACCTGCTTGAACTTTTCAGCCAAGGTATCCAAGGCCTCATCCCAGGAGATTCGTTCCCATCCGTTATCACTCTTTTTCATGGGATAAAGGACCCTATCGGGATGGTAGGCCAGTTGGGTGATCGCTAGCCCCTTGCTGCACATGGTTCCGTGGCTGATGGGGGATTCAGGATCCCCTTCTACCTTTATT
Source organism: Deltaproteobacteria bacterium (assembly GCA_019308925.1). Taxonomy (NCBI): domain Bacteria; kingdom Pseudomonadati; phylum Myxococcota; class Myxococcia; species Deltaproteobacteria bacterium. Next base: position 10,610 of record JAFDHG010000062.1, on the reverse strand, counting down.
ACTTTACCGTCCTTGACATGGGCGATGACGCCGCATCCTCCATGGCAACTGCGGCAAACGGTTCTGATCTTCTTTACTTCTCCCATTATACCTCCCCCCAAGTACCTTCTGTCTCGGCGATATCCAAGATACCGAACTTTAAAACATATATGAAGCTCAAGATGGCCCGCACGTTTTTATTAACTACAGGCATCCCCTTGCCTAACACCTTCAGTTCAAGTACGAGCCTTTCAATCTCTTCAATCTTCTTTTTCATCTTACCAAAATCCCACTTTTCCATGTTAAATCTGTCTTTCATTTTCCTAAGTCCCCCTTAGGTCTTTAAATCTCTTTGATTTCAACGTATAGCGGGGTAGCTCTCCCGTTAGCACAGGGATGATATTGAATCTCAGATTGGTCTTCATCTTAAGTCGCTCGACGATCCTCACGGAAAGGTTCTTCATAGCCTCTTTCTCCATCTTTTCACAGGGCTCCACCCTGAGGCTGACCTCATCCATGACGCCCTTTTTCTCTACGATGATCTCAAACTCTCTGATTTCAGGAAATTCCGCCCTCAGAAGTTCCTCTACTGAAACCGGGGTAAAGAGCACACCGCGGATTTTGCGCAACTCATCAGCCCTTCCTACCACTTCAGCGATCATCATAGAAGTCCTACCGCAGGGGCATCCCTGCCTTCCCCTCCTGACTATGTCCTTAGTATTAAACCTTACAAGGGGGAAAGAACGCCTACCGAGTGGGGTTACTACCGCTACCCCCAACTCCCCTTCATTTACCTCTCTACTCATTGTCTCCATATCAAGGATCTCCACCAGGAAAAAGGGTTCTATAATGTGGAGGCCCGTCCTCTCCTGGCACATAGCGGCCCAAGCGCACGGTTCGGTTCCGCCGATGTGATCGTAGACCTCTGCGCCCCAAAGTTCCTCAAGCCTCTTACGAGTAGGTTGGGGCATGGGTTCTCCTGCACACTGCATCCTTCTTATGCCGATTTTTTTAGGATCCAGTCCCATGTTCACAGCATCTTCAGCCATATGCAGACCGTAGGTAGGAGTGTTCAACAAGGCAGTTGCTTTCACTTCCATCATCTTGTTGATCCTTCCCTTGGTATCAAGGGCACCGCCGGGTACAACCTCGCAGCCCAACTTCTCCGCAGCATAATGCCCCTCCCAGAACGCAACATAGACATTGTAGCCAAAGGGGACAAAAACTCTGTCCGTTTCTCGAAAGCCGGCCATCCAGAGGATGTGACACCAGACTTCCACTCGCCACTGCCAACTTTCATAACTTTCCGGCACATAGACAGGTATTCCTGTGGTGCCTGATGTCTGACGGAAGGTGGTTACATGCTCCGGGTCAACCCCTAAGGTCAGCCCATAAATATTCAGTCCGGTTCCCACCTGTGCACGCCGGAGATCTTCCTTATCGATCAAGGGCAGAAGCCTTAAATCATCTCTGGTCCTTATATCTCCTGGTTCAATGTCTCTATACCTTTCTCGATACATTGGAGAATGATCTTTGGCATACTGGAGGTACTTACGGAAGTTTTTCAACTCCGCCTTTAAAAGTTTTTCTCGGGGCAAAGTCTCCAGATAAGGATTCCAATACATGTATTCTTTCTCCATAAGGGGATCTCCTCCGTGTATCGTAACGTGTTAGGTACTAAAGAAGAGCTGTTGCAAAATGCCTACTTATAACCCTTCCTTAGTTAAGTTCTCATAAATTTGCTCAACATCCACTCCGAAGGTGTAAGAAACTTTTCTGGTACACTCAGCTACTTTGTAACCATATTGCTTGACCAAACGCTCCGCAAAGACTCCAACGACAAATATAGATGCAACCAATTTTCCATGTAGACCAAATACCGGGGCTGCAACGGCATTAAATCGAGGATCCATTTCGCCTATATCCTGGGCAAAACCCAATTGTCGACACCTGACAAACTCATTCCTCAACCGCTCCATATTCAATCGTGATACATCACCATGGAACCAGAGCTTTTCTGTCGCCAAGATCTTTTCCCGTTCAACTTTCGGTAGGAATGCCACTATGGCTTTCCCGTGCGCTCCGTATGTGATGGGGAATCTATACCCTAGTCGTATCGTAACTCTAATCCCAAGATCGGCTTCATGTTTAGCGACGACAAATACGTATTCATCAACAATTAATCCAAAGCAGGCCGTACTTTTCGTTTCTTTGGAAAGGGATTCAAGGAAAGGAACTGCCGTTTTCCGATAATCTAGGTTATCCATAACTCTTCCTGATAGAAAAAGTAAAGCAGGTCCCAAAGAGTATGTTTTTTCCGTAGGGTCCTTTGCCACAAAGCCAAAATTTTTTAACGTGTTTAAAATTGAATACCCCTTGCTCTTATGAATGCCTACATGATTGCAGATGTCCGTCAGCCTCATTTTGGGCGTTGGGCTATTAGCTAAGCAAATAAGGATTTGTGCCCCCTGCTGCACGGCTGGAACCAGAGGAGTATACGCTGGTTTGGGCTTCTTTTGTTGTCTATCATCTGTACTCACTTGAATAACCCACGTGTTCTCAAAATGAGCAAACAATAAAGGATCAATTGCAATATGAATTACAGCAAATTGTTCTGTATATAGAATTATTTTCTATATAGAACGTTTCAGAATAGTTGTCAAGCAAAAAATTGGGCTAAGCTGGTAGGGGGAGGGTACAAGGTATCCCCTTGGTGGGGTTGAGGTGTTAACCCTTCAACTAAAGGTTGGGTAAAGGATTGGGGTATTTTCATTGGCGGGGATGAGTGTAAACCTAATATTAGGGTTCTGGTTGTAATTCAAAGCAGATGGATGGGTTAAAAAAATCAAGGGATTGCTTTTTGAAGAAGTTTTGTTTATCATCCTTCTGATTTTGCCTTTCAGGGATGATGAGGTTATGAGGAGGATCTTGGTTTTAGGGGCCCAAGGGATGCTCGGGCACGATCTGCTGGAGGCCTTCGGGAAGGGGTATGAGGTGATTGGATTGAGTAAGGAAGAGCTGGATATCACCCATAAGGAGGTAACTAGGAGGGTCATAATGGAGATCGCTCCTGACGTGGTTATTAATGCTGCTGGGTACACCGATGTAGATGGGTGTGAGAAGGGGATGCACAAGGCCTTTGCCATAAACGGGGAGGGGGCCAAGAACGTGGCCAAAGGGTGTTGGTATAGTGGGACCAAATTGGTCCATATCAGTACGGATTATATCTTTGATGGGAAGAAGGGGAGCCCGTATGATGAAGATGACCTTCCCAACCCTCAAAACATCTATGGGGAGAGCAAATTGTTGGGGGAGAGGTATATCGAAAGGTTTTTGGACGATTATCTCATCATCAGGACCCAATGGCTTTACGGGAGGTATGGTCGCAACTTTGTCGAGACCATCCTGGCGTTGGCCGGGGAGAGGAAGAGGATTGAGGTGGTAAACGATCAGGTGGGCTCCCCCACCTATACAACAGATCTTAGCAGGACTATTTTGACGCTCTTATCCAAGGACTTAACGGGTATCTTTCATGTCAGCAATAGCGGGTCTTGTTCTTGGTATGAGTTCGCGTTGGAGATATTGAGGTTGGCGGATATAGAGGGGGTGGAGATAATTCCCATATCCTCTGGTACATTGAATCGGCCTGCCAAGAGGCCGATCTATTCTATCTTCAATTGCCAAAAACTGCAAAAAGAGGCGGGGATCGAAATGAGGCCTTGGCGGCAGGGCTTGCAGGACTATTTTAATCACAGAAAGGGATAGGATGCGGATCTGCATGATTGGCAGCGGCTATGTGGGGTTGGTGACCGGTGCCTGCCTGGCGGAGTTCGGGATGGAGGTCGTCTGTGTGGACAAAGATAGGGGTAAGATAGAGATATTACAAAGGGGACAAATCCCCTTCTATGAACCGGGCTTGGAGGGCCTGGTAGAAAAAAACATGGAGGAGGGAAGACTTTCCTTTACCACCGATATACAGAAGGGGGTAAGGGCCTGCAAGGTGATCTTCATCGCTGTGGGCACCCCCACCAACAGCGATGGTTCACCTGATCTCTCACAGGTAGAGGCAGCGGCCAGGGAGGTCGCCAGGTATATGGAGGAATACAAGATCATCGTCCTCAAGAGCACCGCCCCCGTGGGCACGGGCAGGCGTATCAAGGGGGTGATAAGGGAGGAGTTAGGGGGGGTGATCCCCTTTGATCTGGTCTCCAATCCCGAATTCTTGCGCGAAGGGGCCGCTGTGGAGGATTTTATGAGGCCCGATAGGGTCGTCATCGGGGTAGAGGGCGAGGGGGCCATCGAGGTGATGAAGGAGATCTACAGCGCCCTTTACCTCATCGAGACCCCCTTTGTCATCACCAATATAGAGACGGCCGAGATGATAAAGTATGCCTCCAACGCCTTTTTGGCCACCAAGATCTCCTTTATCAATGAGATAGCCAACCTGTGTGAGCGGGTGGGCGCAGATGTCCACGATGTGGCCAGGGCCATGGGCCTTGATGGGAGGATAGGGAGGAAGTTTCTTCACCCGGGTCCTGGCTTTGGTGGGTCGTGTTTCCCTAAGGACACTAAGGCCTTAGTACACTTCGGGAGGGAGCACAATTGTGAGATGGAGATCGTCAAATCCACCATCAAGGTCAATGAGAGGCAGAAGGAGAGGATGACAGAGAAGATCGAGGAGGTGGTGGGCGATCTGCGGGACAAGACCATCGGCATCCTGGGCCTTGCCTTTAAACCCAATACCGACGATATGCGGGAGGCCCCCTCAATTACCATCATAAAAGGTCTGCAGGCCAAAGGGGTGCGGATTAAGGCCTATGATCCAGAGGCCATGGGGGAGGCACAGAAGATCTTCAAGGATGTGGTCTATTGCAAGGGGCCTTACGAGGTGGCAGAAGGGAGTCATGCACTGGTCCTGATCACTGAGTGGAACCGCTTCCGCCGTCTGGACCTGGAACGGATCAAGGGGCTCTTGCAGGAGCCGCTCTTTATCGACTTGAGGAATGTATATGAACCCCAATATATGCGGGAGCTGGGATTTAGGTACTGCGGGGTGGGGAGGTGATGGATTGGATATTTGTCGGAGATGCCCACTTTGCTCTTGGGGATGGGAACAGAAGAGAACGCTTCATCCGCTTCATCCAAATAAATAGATCTACTTTAAGCACCCTGGTGATCATGGGGGACCTCTTCGACTTTTGGTTTGGGTTCCGCGACCTCTCGCCTCTGAAGAGGGAATATGGTGACATCTTACACCTGTTGGAAGGGCTCAGGGCAGAAGGTATAGAGGTGATCTATCTGGAGGGGAACCATGACTTCCGATTGGGGCCTTATATGAGCAAGGAACTGGGGATTCAGGTCTACGATCGATATGCAGATATAGATCTGGATGGAACCAGGGTCTACCTGGCCCATGGTGATCGGGCCTACCCGAAACTAACCCATAAGATATTTTCTTCCCTCTTAAAGAACGGTTTTACCTATCAGTTGATCTCCTGGCTGGGACCGCAGACCGTCATCAGCATAGCCAAATGGTTGAGCACCCGTAGCAGGGAGCAAGGTTTAAAGGAGTCTCCTGAAATCATCTCTCGGCTGAGGAGGTTCGCCATTCACAAGTTGGATGAGGGCTTTGATGCAGTGGTCCTTGCCCACTCTCATGTCCCTGAGGCCATGGCCGTGGAGAGAGAAAAAGGGGTGGGTTATTACTTCAATGTGGGGAATTGGGTGGGGGATTTCTCCTATCTGAGGTACAAGGGAGAGAGGGGTTTTTCGTTAGAATATTTCCTTGCAGATTAAGAAGAAACCTATCCGATTTATTCAAGCCCGCATTTTTCATATCCACATCGGCCTTTTTTAGAAGAGGGGCACTTCCCATATTTTAAAAATTAGTATTTTGTCCCTGGAGTATTCCATAGAACGATATTTACTTTTTTGGGATTTTGTGTTAGAGTATAAAAGATTTGTACCATTGAGGTGGACAGAACGGGTTAGATACGAAGTTCGGGGATTTGGGCAACATTTGAAGGCGTGTAGCCTTTGGGGGGTGTGGGGCATGGCACGTCAGGGCAGGGGAGGAGATTTAGGTAAAGATTCAAGGGGCACAAAGCCCCTTTTTTTGGTTGGAGGAAATGAAGTGGTAGTCGGGCGTGTCTTAGAAAAGGGACAAGGTTAGATCTGAGGTATAGGATTCCTTAATCCTTTATACAATCTTGCAACGTTGCAAGGATTTCATTTTGGACAACAGGTAGTGAATATATACCAGCAGAAGTGATAAATATGGCTAATTGGGGAAATCATTATGCTGTACGGAAGATATCATTTCTCCTGTGTATTTGAGGATGGTGCCATCCTTCCCTGGTACAAGGGGTCTACGTTTCGGGGCGTCTTTGGCCACGCCCTCAAAAAAGTGGTCTGTGCCCTAAAGAGACAGGATTGCAAGGATTGTCTTTTACGAGAAAAGTGTATCTACTCCATTGTCTTTGAAACCCCGACCCCAGAAGATGTTCCTGGAGCAAAGAAAAGGATCGCCTCCGCACCCCACCCTTACGTGATAGAGCCGCCAGAAACCACGAGAACTCATTATAAAAAGGGCGAGCCATTTGAGTTTGCCCTGCTCCTTTTTGGTAAGGCAAATGACTACCTGCCCTACTTTATCTATGCATTTGAGCAAATGGGGCAGCTCGGCATAGGACGGCGCAATGGGAACAAGAGGGCTGGGTTTTTGCTCAAGAGCGTCAGCGTGGATAATGGTACTATAATATACGCGAATCACGACAAAAAGATCAGGCATGGTCTCTTTACGCAGGAGCTCCTCGTTGAGAGAACAGATGGGATCAAACCAATACGTTCTCTGGAACTGACACTTAAAACACCACTTCGGCTCAAATATGAAAATAGGCTAAGGGCTGAACTGCCCTTTCACGTCTTAGTAAGGGCCATACTCAGGCGGATCTCTTCGCTGAATAATTTTCACGGAAATGGGGAGCCAGCCCTCGATTACCGGGGTCTGGCACAGCGCGCAAAGTCCGTTGAGACCAACAAATCTTCCCTCAGGTGGTTTGATTGGAGACGCTACTCAAACAAACAGGACCAGGCCATGCTCATGGGTGGCATGGTGGGGCAAGTAACGTATTCAGGGGACCTTACCGAATTTGTACCTCTTATTAGATTCTGCGAGAAAGTACACCTTGGCAAACAGACCTCCTTTGGCCTCGGCAGGATAGAACTTACCGGAATGAGTGAATGAAGAATATACTCCTTGCAGTTGTGGGCTTGAGCCCCCAGGTAATTACTGAGACCATCTTTGCACTCCATCAGCAAAGAAGGTCTGTTGATGCCATCCAGATCATTACCACCAGGCAGGGCAAGGAAAAGATCAACGCACATCTCCTCTCGCCAATAGATGGAAAATATTATCAGTACCTCACAGAGTATGAGATTGACCCAGCATCCATAGATTTTGGCTTCGGCAATATCCATGTCATAAAAGATAGCAATGGCATTGAGATAGATGATATTGATGGTGAGGATGAAAACGAATGGTTGCTCCGAAAATGTCTGGAATTGACCTTTACACTAACAAACGATCCGAATACGGCCGTCTTCTTTTCAGTGGCAGGGGGCAGAAAGACAATGAGTACCTGCCTCATGCTTGCTGCCCAGTTGTATGGGAGGGCCCAGGACAGGGTCTACCATGTCCTGGTCTCACCAGAGTTTGAAAGCAACAGGAATTTCTATTACCCTCCCAGGAAATCTGTTCCTATAAAACTCAGGGACAAAAACGGCCAGCCCTATGTCAAAGAAACCAGGTACGCTACGATCACTTTAGTGCCCATTCCCTTTATCTCAATAAGGGAGCAACTCTCTGACACCCTGCTCAAGGAGCCCAAAGACCCTGCAACCTTAATGCTCTCTCTTGTCAAAGAAGAGCCCTACCAACTCATAGTGGACCTTGCAAACTCAAAGCTCACCTATAAAAACCTCGAACTCGACATGATGCCTGCAAGGCTTGCCCTCTACGCCTTTTTTGCACTACAAAAGAAAAACTGCAAAAAGGAGCTTACATCGTGCCGGGAGTGCACAGAGTGCTTTCTGGATATGCAGGAGATCTTTGCACAACAGGACGAGATCACTGAATTGTATCGGAAGATCGCAGGGAATCGTGAATTTTGTGAAATGAGCCAGTCCGGGATACTCGGCCTGAGCCAGGAGAACTTCAATTCATACAAGGCCAAGATCCGGAAGGACCTTGAAAGGGGTTTCGGGCTGTATGCCCATGGCGAACTCGCCATAGACTCCGTGGGCACACGGCCTGATACCAGGTATGGGATAAGGATAGACAAAGACAGGATTCGGATAACATTCTAATATTGGCAGGGTTGAGAATAGGTGCATACATGAGTCGTACCTGGTTTTATGTATAGATGTATATCAATATTTACACTTGACATTGGCAATATATTTTATATACTGAGTGTGATGAACTAAAACGGGTTAAAGGGGGTTATTTCATGAGGACAGTAAATGCACTTAAGATCAGAAATAACTTGGGAGAAGTTTTGGACATGCTTACTGAAACGGGTGAACCTATTATGGTAAGCAAAGGGAGGCAGATCAAGGCCGTACTCATTACACCGGAACAATTCAAGAGAAGGTTTTTGGACTATCAGGCAGAGGAGCGAAAGAGGCACTTGCTCAAGAGCATCGAAGGCTTAAAAGCCAACAATGTTGAAACAAAAGAGAGTGTTGAGGTGCTTAGAGAATTGCGGGGTTATGGAAGATGATCTGGGTCGTCGATGCCTCTGTAGCTGTCCGCTGGTTCTTGAAAAACGAAAGCCATCCCAATGCCGATGCCGTCCTTCGCAGATTGATTGACCATCCCGGATCTTTTGCCATTCCGGAATTATTTTGTTTTGAGATATATGCCGTATTGTGCCGTGTCCACCCATCAGGGCACGATGCCTTTATCAAGGGTATGGTTCCAATTTTGAATGGTGGGATCTTCAGACAACCTATGACCGAAAACCTGGCCAATCAGGCAAACCATTTTGTGAAAAAAGGGCTGACCGGATACGATGCCTGCTATGCCGCTCTGGCAAGGGAGACGAAGGGGATATGGCTTACCTTTGATGAAAAGGCACACAGGTGTCTGGCCGAAGAACGAATTTCGCATGTCCTGACAAGGAGCCTGCCAAAGAACTGGTCATGAACAGCAACGTTGCAATGGTTGAACAGAAGGCGTATTTGGAATAGTATGTCCCAAAGTTCCTAAAGAAACTTAGTGGGTAATTTGCCATGATGGGTTCGCCACCCACGAACCATGAAAATTCAATTTACTCCCCTCCCCCCGGGGAGGGGAAGGATTTGAGTAAGGTTATTTTCTGAGCAATTTTGATATGTTGCGAGTATAGGGGTACACAAAAATGGTCCAAAGAGAAGCCCTGATTTTAGGGGCACTGTTGCATGATATAGGGAAGTTTATGCAGAGAGGAGAGAGTCCAATTAATATTCCAGGAAAAAGAGGGGAGACATGGAAACGATAAATTGTGAATTAGAAGTGCTGACACCCATGTTTCTTGGCGGTGCATTGCGAGAGAATTGTGAACTTAGAACTCAGAGCATAAAAGGCGCATTGCGTTTCTGGTATCGAGCTTTATTAGGGGAAAAGGAACTCAAAAAAGAAATGGAACTTTTTGGATCAAGTAGTGAGAGCATTGGGGCAAGTAAGATTAGGATTTCAATAAAAAATAAAATGCTTGATTTTTCAAATATAACTAATGATGAAGATAGAAGATTACCGGAAGGATTGGGTAGAAAAATAAGAGATCAAATGAACCCCATAGCTTATTTGGCTTATGGGCCAATTGAGAACTTGCCAACTGGGCAGATTAAGAAAAGTGGCAAGCCAGTTAAAAAGCTGATGTTTGGTAGAAATTATATAAAACCTGGGAGCAATTTTGAACTTGAGGTTAAACTACTTACAGAAAGCTTAGATTTCATTGAAGATTTTTATAAGGTGTTATGGTTATGGTTAAACTTTGGCGGGTTGGGAAGTCGGTCAAGAAATGGCCTTGGTTCATTACAGTCCAGGAATAGCAATTTGTTTTCAGATTTTGAATGGAGTAGGAAGCAAAATATTCGAGAAATTCTTAAAAATATTATCAATAATAAGACTGATATGCCGTATTCAAAGAGATTTTCTTACCTTTGCAACAACACAAAATTATGGAGGTCAAAGAATTTATACTCAAGCTGGGAAGAGTGTTTATGGAACCTTGGCCTTAACTACTATTCATGGAGAAGTTCTTTGTCTGGAAAAGGCGGAAGAAAGGTTATTGGGTTGCCCTTGGGAGAAGAAGATGGAAGGAGAAGAGCTTCTAGCTATTTTTTTAAGGTATTCAAAGAGGAAAATAGATACGGATTTAGAGTTTTATTTATGCCGGCAAAGTTTTTGGATTTTGAAGATGAGTATTTAAAGAAAAACAACAAAATCTTTCAGCAAATGATACTAAAGAATACAATAATGGAGGTCTAAATGACAGATTAGTCAGAAAAAATAGAAGCCTTTTTCCATGATCCTCCATCAAAACCATTGAAAATTCCAGGGCATGAGGAGGTAGCGAGAAGAATCT
>JAFDHG010000061.1 GCA_019308925.1 Deltaproteobacteria bacterium | reverse complement strand
CCCACCAAGGCCCCCTTCCCGATCTTGACTGGGGCCACCAGGGCCGTGTTGCTCCCCATGAAGACCCCCTCCTCAATGATGGTTTGGTGCTTTTGGTAGCCGTCGTAGTTGCAGGTGATGGTCCCTGCACCAATGTTCACCCCTTCCCCCACCTCGGCGTCCCCTATATAGGAAAGGTGGTTGGCCTTGGTCCCTTTGCGAATCCTGGACTTCTTTACCTCCACAAAGTTGCCGATCCTGACCCCCTTCTCCAGGTGGGTAAGGGGGCGCAGGTGGGAAAAAGGGCCCACTGTAGCGTCATTCTCGACCCTACTCTCGGTGATCAGGGTGCAAAAGCGTACCCGTACCCTGTCCCCGATCTGGGAATCGATGATCTCTACCTGGGGGCCAATCAGGCACTCCTCACCTATGGAGGTCCTTCCGCGTAGATAACAGTTGGAGTGGATTACAGTATCTCTCCCGATGCGGACATCTGGCTCTATATATACACTTTGGGGGTCTTGGATGGTCACCCCCTCTGACATCCAGTGCTGCCGCACCCTCTCTCCCAATACCTCCTCGGCCTTGGCCAGGTCGGCCCTGGTGTTGACCCCCATGATCTCCCAAGGATCAGGGGCATAGAAGGTGCAAACCCTTTTTTTCTCATGGTGGGCGATCTCGATGATGTCCGTAAGGTAATATTCTCCCTGGGCGTTGTCCGATTTTATCGCCCCCAGGGTCTGGAAGAGAAAGGGTTTCTGCACACAATAGATCCCACTGTTGATCTCTTTGATTTCCAGTTCTCGGTCCGTGGCATCCTTTTCCTCTACGACCTTCCGTACCCCGCTCAAGACCCCCCGCACCACCCGGCCGTAACCAGCGGGGTCCTCTATGTGTGAGGTCAGGAGGGTGAGGACGGCCTCTTTTTCCCAGTGGTGGTTTAACATCCCCCTGAGGGTTTGGGAACTGATGAGGGGGATATCGCCGCAGAGGATGACGATAGTCCCGTTGAATCCCCTTAGGATGGGTTCAGTTATTGATACAGCATGGCCTGTGCCGAGCTGGTCCTCCTGTTCTACAAAGGTGATCCTGGGCTCTGAGAAGGAGGCCCGGATCTCATCGCCCTGATGCCCGATGACCACTAAGGTCTTCTCCGGACGCAGTTGCCCCAAGGCGACCTCCAGGGGATAGCTCAACATCGGTCTCCCCAACAAGGGATGGAGGACCTTGACCAGACCTGAACGCATCCTCTTCCCCTTGCCTGCAGCCAGGATGATGACGGCCACCCTTTCCATCTGCCACCCCTTTAGGACTAAATTATAACTAAACGGTGGCCCTGTCAAGGAGGGATAAAAAAGCCCATCCTGCAGGATGGGGGATGCCGGGGTCTGATTTAAGTATATATCCCTTTCTTTCTGCTCTGATCTTTTTTCTGTCAACTGTCTTTACTTCTGGGTCCCTTTTTGTTTGGGGATAGGAATTTTGAAAGCTCTTAAATATCAAAAAGTTTCAATATCCAAAATTAGTCTCTTTGGCACTTAAGAGCCTTTTTCAACAGCCTGTTATGAGTCAACGATCCTTTTAAATCTTGCTTGCGGCAACTTTTTTTGAGTCAATTCGTGCCTTCCTTTTTTTCTTGACACAAAGGTTCAGTTAAACGATAATATTGCTTTAGGAATAAAGGGCCCATAGCTCAGTTGGTAGAGCCACCGGCTCATAACCGGAAGGTCCCTGGTTCGATTCCAGGTGGGCCCACTAGGGCATAAGGTGTGGGTTTACGGCTTGTCTAACTGGGTGAAAAGAAAAGGAGGACTTGAGTGCAGGGGGTGCACCTTTTCACGGTGCACCTTTTTTGGGCCTTTTCAGGGGAGCAGATTTTGAAAAGACAGCTCCAACTCCTTTGGAAACTTCAGAAGGTGGAACAAGACATAGATGAAGCCCAAAAGGACAAGGGGGCTTACCCCCTGGAGCTTGAAAGGCTAAAAGGGTTGCTCAGATCGCTAGAGGACAGAAAGGAGGAGAAAAAGAGGGGCATAGAGGAGCTAGAAAGAGAGAGGAGAAAGAAAGAGGGGGAGTTGGGACTGGAAAGCGAAAGGATAAAGCGCTCCCAACTTCGACTTCTGGAGGCCAAGACCAATAAGGAGTACCAGGCCCTCCTGAAGGAGATCGAGTGGGCCAAGGAGATCAATAGCCAGCAAGAGGAAGAGGTCATCAAGATATTGGAGGAGATTGACCAGCTAAAGGACAACTATGAGTCCATAAAGGAAAAGGGCGAGAGGGAAAGGGAAGAGATAGAGGGGGAGATAGAAAAGGTAAAGGAGCGGATGATTCAAGTGGAGAAGGATATAGCCCAAGGGCACCAGACTAGAGAGGAGATAATAAAAGATCTGGACCCTCAGCTCTTGAAAAGGTATAATACCATAAAGGAAAAGAGGGATGGGATAGCCATTGTCTTGGTGAAGAATGAGGCCTGCCAGGGGTGTTATGTCAATATCCCCCCCCAAATGTATAACGAGGTCCAGAAAAATAGGGAGATCATCCTTTGTCCTAATTGTAATCGAATTCTCTATTGGGAAGGCACTAAAAATAATTAAATTAATAACATGAGGACATCTCCCACATCAAATCCCCCTGGAAGGGGAGAAAGAAAGGTCCTTTTGTATGCGGATGGATCCTGCAAAGGAAATCCTGGAGAGGGAGGGGCAGGGGCAATCGTAAAGGATGGAAAGGGGAGGATCTTATATCAAATAAAGAGATATTTGGGGTCAGTAACCAACAATATAGCAGAGTATAGAGCATTGGTCTTGGGTCTCCAAGAGGCCAAGAAGTTGGGGCCGAAGAAGATAGAGATCTATCTCGATTCCGAACTGGTGGTGAACCAAATCAAGGGGATTTACCGCGTACGAGATGGCAAACTCAAGACCTTAGAAGAGGAGGCGAGAGGACTTTTAGGGCATTTCGCTCGCTGGCAGATCAATTACATACCGAGAGAGGAAAACCGAGAGGCGGATCGTCTGGCCAGGGAGGCGGTAAGGGATAAGGTGGATCAGGTGGTCGCTGGTCCTGTAAAGATAGGATCAGAGGAAAGTCCGAGCTCCAGAGGGCAGGATGGTCGCTAACGGCGACTGCCCCCATTTAGGGGTCAGGAAAGTGCCACAGAAACCAGACCGCCTCCAATTATTGGGGGTAAGGGTGAAAGGGTGAGGTAAGAGCTCACCAGTATTCCGAGCGATCGGGATAGCTTGGTAAACCCCATCCGGAGCAAGACCGAATAGGAGGGGAAAGGGGTGGCCCACCCCAGACCCTCGGGTAGGTCGCTGGAGATAGGCGGTAACACCTATCCTAGATAAATGATCACCACTCCCCAAGGGAGAACAGAACTCGGCTTATGATCTACGATAGGCCTCTGCCGCAACTCCCTGGCCTCATTCAATAACAAAAGAAGTGGATGTGATGGCGAAGGCGTTTTGGATAGGAATCCTGATAATCCTTTTTGCCTCTGCCTCTCCTCTGTCCCTGGCGAAGGGGGAAGAGGCCTTCATTGAGGGTCTCCGTATGGAGAGGGAGAAAGGGGCTTTATCAATCAGTTTTTCCGTAAAAAATTGTTTTAACAATAAGATGGAGGAAGCCATCAAGGCTGGGGTCCCCACCACTTTTAATTTTTTCGTAAGATTGCATAAAAAACGCCCTATTATCTGGGACAAAAAGATCGCCAATCACCAATTCCAACATGACATTGTTTATGATAACCTAAAAAAGGATTTTCGCATCTGGCTCGAGGAGAAGGGAAAGGAGATAAGGGTCAAGGATCTGGAGGAGGCGAAGGTATATATGGCCCGGGTAGAGGGATTTACTGTGGCAGTGCAAAAAGAACTGAAGGGGGGAAGATATGAACTGGCCATCAAGGCGGAACTCGATCCAGTGAAGCTCCCCCTACGGCTGGAATGCATACTGTTCTTCGTCTCCCTTTGGGATTTTGAGACCGATTGGTACCATCATACATTTAAGGTAGAACAATGAGCAAAGATTTAGATACAGAAAAAAGGAAGAGGAGGAGAGAATTCTTCATCATCATAGTGATCGCCCTCCTCATCGTGGGGATTACCTATCTGGAGATCCATCTCCCTCAAATTAGGTCTCAGGTCCCCATCGGGAGCAACATCCTCTTCTTCAGCATCATCAACATCAACCTCATCCTCCTCTTACTGTTGATCTTTCTGGTGGTCAGAAACCTAGTCAAACTCCTTTTTGAGCGCAAAAGGAGGGTCTTGGGGACTAGGTTAAAGACGAAGTTGGTGGCGGCCTTTGTCTCTCTCTCCCTGGTCCCCACCATGCTTTTGTTCTTCACCTCGGCCATCTTCATCACCCATAGTGTGGAGAACTGGTTCAATGTCCAGGTTGAAAACTCCCTTCAGGGTTCCTTAGAGGTAGCGCAAACCTACTACCGGGACTTCGCCAAGAACACCATCCATTATAGCAAAATGATAAGTAAGCTCGCCTCTGGGGGCAGGGAGGGGATCCCCTTAAAGGTGCTCTTAGAGAAAAAGAGAAAGGAGTACAACCTGGGGTGGATTTCGATATTTTCCCCCAAAGGTAAGGTGGTGGCTGAGGTCATAGACCCTCACCTCCTCTATAGTGTGGGGGGCCTTCCTAAAGAGTTGGTAAAGGGAATATTGGATGGGAAAGAGATGTCCAAGATCTCCCCATCATTGGGTGGAGGGGAGATAATCTGGGGAGGAAGCCCCTTTTATGTCGGCAAAAGGGTGGCTGGGGGGGTGGTGGCTGGCTACTACATCCCCCAAAACTTGGTGGCCAAGATGGAGGAAATATCCCAGGCCTTTGTTGATTACAGGCAGTCAAAGATCTTACAAAGGCCCCTGACCTCCAACTACATCATGATTCTCCTCCTTATCACCCTGTTGATCATCTTCTCCGCCACCTGGTTCGGTTTTCGTTTCGCCAAGGAGTTGACTGTCCCCATCAAGGAAATGGCCGAGGGGACCCGGCGGGTGGCCAGCGGCGACCTCGATTTCCACCTCGATTTGGAGGCCAAGGACGAGATAGGTGCCTTGGTAAGGGCCTTTAACAAAATGACCCACGACCTCAAGACCGGCAAGATCCAGCTGGAGGAGAGCAACCTGGCCCTTCAACGCACCAATCTGGAGCTGGAGCAACGGCGCAAATACATGGAGATCGTCCTAGAGAACGTGGCGGCAGGGGTGATCTCCCTCGATAAAGAGGGGAGGATTACCACGGTTAACAAATCCACGGAGAGGATGTTGGATGTCCAGGCAGCGGACGTCCTGGGGAAGAACTACCGCAAGGTCCTGCAACCCGAATACAGAAAGATAGCCAGGGAGTTGATCAAGGAGATAAATGCCTCCCGGAGTGAGAGCATCGAAAAACAGATGGAGATCACCTTGAAGGACAAGGTCCTCACCGTCCTGGCAAGTGTAAATATCCTGCGAGACGAGAAAGGGGAATACCTGGGGATGGTGGCGGTCTTCGATGACCTCACCCATCTCATCAAGATGCAGCGCTTAGCCGCCTGGAGGGAGGTGGCCACGAGGATAGCCCATGAGATAAAGAATCCGCTGACCCCCATTCAGCTCTCCGCCCAGAGGATCTATAAGAGATATCGGGATAAAATAGTAGGTGACGCCAGGGTCTTCGAGGAATGCACCAATACCATCATCCACCAAGTAAACGAGCTGAAGAACCTGGTCAACGAGTTCTCCAGTTTTGCCCGGATGCCCGCGGTGAATCCCAGCCCCAATGACCTTAATGAGATCATCAGTGAGAGCCTCATCCTCTATAAGGAGGCCCACCGCGAGGTCCTCTTCCACTTCTTCGCCGACCCCGAGCTCCCCATCTTCAAGGTGGATCGCGAGCAGATGAAGAGGGTGATCATCAACCTATTGGACAACGCTGTGGCTGCGGTGGACGGCAATGGAGTGGTAGAAATTGAGGTCAAATACAATCCCTCTCTACAGATGGTTACCCTTGAGGTGCGAGACAACGGCTGTGGGATCTCCGATGAGGACAAACCCAAGCTCTTCGAACCCTACTTTTCCACCAAGAAGGCGGGTACAGGGCTTGGCTTGGCCATCGTCAATACCATTATATCTGATCACAACGGCTATATCAGGGTGAGAGACAACCACCCCAAGGGGACCAGGTTCATCATCGACCTCCCCTTGAGGGCTTAAAAGGAGATCTTTTATTTCCTTGAAAATTTATCAAAAGGTGTTAAAATATTTTGAAGGTATGGGGAGATGAGAGAGGGGAAAGGGATAAAATTAGTTGCCCAAAATCGCAAGGCCCGGCACGATTATTTTATCGAGGCGAGCTATGAGGCCGGAATAGTCTTGAAGGGGACGGAGGTGAAGGCCTTACGCGAGGGGAAGGTCAATATAAAGGATGGATATGCCAAGATCAAGGACGGAGAGGCCTTTTTATTGGATGTCCACATCAGCCCCTATGCCTTCGGCAACCGTTTTAACCAAGACCCTCTTAGGCCGAGAAAACTCCTCTTGCACAAAAAGGAGATCCATCGCCTGAGGGGAAAGGTAAAGGAGAAAGGCTTTTCCCTCATCCCTTTAAACATCTACTTCTCTCATGGCCGGGCCAAGGTAGAGGTGGCCCTGGCCAAGGGGAAGAAGTTGTATGATAAAAGGGAGACCTTGAAAAGGAAGGACATGGAAAGGGAGGTGGAGCGCTCTTATATTAAATAAAAAAGTGGTATAATACTGTGTGGGGGCGAAATGGGTTCGACGGGGGTAGAGAGATAAGGGGTGCATGTCGAGGTCCCAACCCTCGTAAAAAAATGGGAACCAACACAAGTGCCAACTATGACTATGCCTTAGCCGCCTAAGGTGCGGCTAACGTCCTCCCAAGTTCGCCTGCAGGCATGGGAAGGGCGTCAGAGATGCAGGCTAGCTCCTTCTGATGCTTATAAGGAAGGGGTGAGTTTCCATAAGCTAGCCCTTGGGAATCCTGCCCGGAGGAGCCCCAAGAGGTGAAAGGAAAATCCAGGCTAAGCATGTAAATACCCTTAAGGATCTGCTTCCGGACGCGGGTTCGATTCCCGCCGCCTCCACCAATAATTTTTGCTGAGGAGAATGGCCAGGAACGACGGACGTCAGTGGGATGAGCTGAGAAGGGTAAAGATCACCCGTTATTACATCAAACACGCCGAGGGATCCGTCTTGATCGAAGTGGGGGATACAAAGGTGATTTGTACTGCCACGGTAGAGGAAAGTATCCCCCCCTTCTTAAAGAACACGGGGACTGGTTGGGTGAGGGCGGAGTACTCCATGCTCCCCCGTTCTACTCACATAAGGGCACCCAGGGAATCAGTACGGGGGAAGGTGGGGGGGCGGACCCAAGAGATCCAGCGACTAATCGGCCGTTCCTTGCGATCGGTGGCCGACCTGAACGCCTTCGGAGAGAGGACCATCCTGTTGGATTGTGATGTGATCCAGGCCGATGGCGGGACCAGAACGGCCTCTATTACGGGGGCCTACGTGGCCTTGGTGGATGCCTTTCGCTGGCTCAAAAAGAATAGAGAGATCGAGGAAATCCCAGTCAAGGACTCCGTGGCGGCCGTCAGCGCAGGGATAGTGGACGGAGAGATGTTCCTAGATTTGGACTACAATGAGGACTCCCGGGCCCAGGTGGACATGAACCTAGTGATGACCAGCAAGGGGGAGTTCGTCGAGGTCCAAGGGACGGCGGAGGAATCCCCCTTTTCCAAAGGTGAACTAGATAAGATGATCTTCTTAGCAATAAAGGGGATCCGGGAGTTGAGCAAAATTCAAAAGGAAGTCCTGGGGCAAGAGGAGGTTTGAAGAGGATAGTCATCGCCACAAAAAATCCTGGCAAGCTCTGGGAGATCGAGGAGTCATTGCGGGAGATGGAGGTAAAGGTCCTATCCCTTAAGGACTTCCCCTCCCTCCCCCCCATAGAGGAAGAAGGGAGGACCTTTCGGGAAAATGCCCTAAAAAAGGCTAGGATTGTGGCATATCATACCGGCAGGTTGACCATAGCTGATGACTCTGGGCTGGAAGTTGATTTTTTAGAGGGAGAGCCAGGGGTGCGCTCCGCCAGGTTTGCGGGTGATGGGGCCTCGGAAGCGGATAACAACCGTAAACTCCTCCAGCTTTTGGAAGGCGTGCCTCCTTTCCAGAGGGGGGCCTCCTTTCGCTGTGTGATCGCTGTGGTCGATCCCCAGGGGGGGGAGACATGGGTAGAGGGAGAGTGCAGAGGGGTAATCGGTGATAAAGCAAGAGGGGAGAAGGGGTTCGGGTATGATCCCCTCTTCCTCCTCCCCGGGCTTGGCAAAACCCTTGCCGAGCTCCCTTTAGAGGAAAAGAACAAGGTAAGCCATAGGGGCAAGGCCCTGGCTACCCTGAAAGAGATTTTAAAAGACCTTCTCTAGCCATCTTTATGGCTTGCAATTTTAAAGGGAAGAGGTATAATCCTCTGCCCGTAAACGGGGCGTAGCGCAGCCGGGCAAGCGCACCTGCCTTGGGAGCAGGGGGTCGGAGGTTCAAATCCTCTCGCCCCGACCAAGTAAAGGGAAGGGAGGTCCCTCTTTACAACCACCAGTGTTGGTGATAGATTATTGAATGGGCGCCTGTAGCTCAGATGGATAGAGCAACGGACTTCTAATCCGTAGGTCGCAGGTTCGAATCCTGCCAGGCGTGCCATTTGATGGTGAGTGTAGCTCAGGGGTAGAGCGCTGGACTGTGGCTCCAGATGTCGAGGGTTCAAATCCCTTCACTCACCCCAAAAATATGCGCCCGTAGCTCAGATGGATAGAGCGTCGGACTTCGAATCCGCAGGTCGGGCGTTCGAGTCGCCCCGGGCGTGCCAAAGAAGGATGGGCCGTTAGCTCAGCTGGTAGAGCAACTGACTCTTAATCAGTAGGTTCGGGGTTCGAGCCCCTGACGGCCCACCAAGTTGACAAAAGGGCTCATTGGCAGACGAGCCGAGAGCGAGAGTGGCGAAACTGGTAGACGCACTGGACTTAGGATCCAGCCCGCCTTAGACGGATGGGGGTTCGAGTCCCCCCTCTCGCACCAAGAAAAATAACTCAGGGTTAAGCCATTGAAGGTCAATGCAGAAGAGCTCAGTCCGACGAAGAAGAGGCTTCAGGTGGAAGTCCCAACCCTACAGGTAACAGAGGTAATTGAATCCTTATACAAGGACCTTCAGAAGAGGGCCAAGATAAAGGGTTTTCGCCCGGGCAGGATCCCCAGAGATATCCTGGAGAGGCATTATAGGGATTATGTAAAGGAGAAGGCTATCTCCTATCTCATCAACGAGACATACCCCAAGGCCATCTCCCAAGAATCCATTGAACCTATCGCCCCCCCCCTAATCGACGCCGGAGAGTTTGCACCGGAGAGACCCTTCGGCTATTCGGCCGTCGTGGAGGTGAGGCCAAGGATAGAGATAAAAGGCTACAAGGGGTTAAAGCTGAAGGGGCAAAGGGAAGAGGTCACCCTTGAAGAGGTAGAAGGCGAACTGGAGAGGATCAGGGGTTTGCATTCCCAGGTAAGACAGGTTGAGGGGCGCGATCGAGTGGGGGAGGGGGATGTGGTCCTCTTGGACTTTCAAGGCCTCCTCGGGACGAGACCTATACGGGAGGGGAAGGCGGAGAACTACCTGTTGGAGGTGGGCTCAGGGACCATGGTCCCTGGCTTTGAAGAGGGTTTGATAGGGAAAAAGACAGGGGTGGAAAAGGAGATAAAGGTGGCCATTCCCCCCGATCACCCCCGTAAGGACTTGGCCGACAAAGAGGTCACCTTTCGGGTCAAGGTCAAGGAGATCAAGCAAAGGGTTCTTCCACCTCTGGATGATGAGTTCGCCAGGGACGTGGGGGACTATAAAAATCTGAAGGACCTGAGGGAGAAGATAAGGAGGGATCTGCAAAGGGCCAAAGAACGCAAGTTCAAGGAGGAATTGAGGCATGAGGTGATCACCCAACTCCTGCAAGAAAATCCCCTGGAGGTCCCCTCCTATCTGGTGCAGCGGCGGAAGCAAGAACTCCTGCAAGAGGTCAAATTCAGATTGGCGGCCCAGCAAAGAGGACTCCTCCCAGAAGAGGAAAGGGAGTTGCAGGAGGAGTATCTGAAGGTGGCGGAGAGAGAGGTAAAGGCCTCCTTCCTGCTAGAGGAGATCGCCCTGCAGAATGGCATAGAGGTAGCGGAGGGGGAACTGGAGGATAGGTTGAAGGAGATGGCCCGGGCCTATAACAGGACCCTGGAAGAACTTAAGCAGGATTCCTCCCTCTTGGCCGTCCTGCGACAGTCTCTACAGCGGGAAAAGGTCTTGGATCTCCTCATCGCTGAGGCCGAGATTGAGTATGAAGTCTAAGGGAAGTAGAGAGATGACTAGCTTAATACCTATTGTAGTAGAGAGGGATGGCCGCGCTGAGAGGGCCTACGACATCTACTCCCGCTTGCTGAGGGAAAGGATCATCTTCGTGGGGATGACCATCGATGATGAACTGGCCAACCTGGTGATCGCCCAGATGCTCTTTCTCGAATCTGAAGATCCGGAAAAGGATGTATACCTCTATATCAATACCCCTGGGGGATTGGTGACAGCCGGCCTGGCCATCTATGACACCATGCAGTACATAAGACCGGATGTCTCCACCATCTGTATGGGGCAGGCATCAAGCATGGGGGCGTTGCTATTAGCGGCAGGGGCCAAGGGAAAGCGGTATGCCCTGCCTTGCTCCCGGATCCTCTTGCACCAACCAATGGGGGGATTTCAAGGCCCAGCCACTGATGTAGATATCCAGGCCCGGGAGATCCTAAGGCTGCGCGAAGAACTGAACAATATCTTGATGAAGCATACTGGCCAGACCTTGGAGAGGATCCAGGCGGATACCGACAGGGATTTCTATATGACCGGCCCCCAGGCCAAAGAGTATGGTATAATAGATGAGGTGGTTGTCCAAAGACCAAAACCAAAGACTCAAGGGGGGGAGTGATGGATAAGAGAAGGGGAGGGCGGCCCTTGTGCTGCTCCTTCTGTGGGAAGAGTCAGGATCAGGTCCGCAAGCTGATCGCCGGTCCGCGGGTCTACATCTGTGATGAATGTATTGAATTGTGTAACGAGATCATCACCGAGGAGTTCGAGAAGGGACCTCTCATTAAGACCACAGTCCCCAAGCCGATGGAGATCAAGAGGGTCTTGGACGAATATGTGATCGGTCAGGAGAAGGCCAAAAAGATCCTCTCGGTGTCGGTGCACAACCACTATAAGAGGGTCTACACCAGGAATAAGATCAACGACATAGAGATCCAGAAGAGCAATATCCTCCTGATCGGGCCCACAGGGACGGGTAAGACCCTACTGGCTCAGACCCTAGCAAAGATCCTAGATGTACCTTTTACCATCGCCGACGCCACCACCCTGACGGAGGCGGGTTATGTGGGGGAAGACGTGGAGAATATCATTCTGAATCTCCTGCAGGCCGCCGATTATGACGTAAGTCGTGCCTCCCGGGGCATCGTCTACATCGATGAAGTCGATAAGATCTCCCGCAAGTCTGATAGCCCCTCCATTACCAGGGATGTATCAGGGGAAGGTGTGCAGCAGGCATTGCTCAAGATCTTGGAGGGGACCACGGCCAGTGTTCCCCCCAAGGGGGGAAGAAAGCACCCCCAGCAGGAGTTCATCCAGGTGGACACCACCGATATCCTCTTCGTCTGTGGGGGGACCTTTGTAGGCCTGGAGAAAATCATTGAGGAAAGGATCGGGGTAAAGGGGATAGGCTTTGGGGCCGAGGTAAAGAGCAGGGGTGACAAACGGATCGGGGACATCTTGAAGGAGGTCCAGCCAGAGGACCTGCTGAAGTTCGGCTTGATCCCCGAGTTCATAGGGAGGCTGCCCGTCATCGCCACCCTGAATGAGCTGGATGAGAAGGCCTTAGTCGAGATCTTAAAGAGACCAAAAAATGCCCTGGTCAAACAGTACAGAAAGCTCTTCGAGATGGAAAGAGTGAAACTGGAGTTCACTGAAGGGGCCCTGGTGGCTGTGGCCAAGGAGGCCCTGAAGAGGAAATCGGGGGCCAGGGGGCTTCAGGCCATCTTAGAGAACATCATGCTGGACATCATGTATGAGATACCCTCTAAGGGGAATGTACGTGAGTGTATGATCAGTGAAGAGGCGATCTTGAAAGGGGAGGGTCCTATCCTCCTCTATGAAAAGGAGGCCAAGGTCGCCTAGGGGAATCGGTTAACACCGGCGGCTTTTGGTCCTGTTATAGGTTTTAAGGGCGGATAGCTCAGGTGGGAGAGCGCCGGCCTTACAAGCCGGAGGTCACAGGTTCAAATCCTGTTCCGCCTACCAAGGAAATGACCAGGGGTCATTTACCAGTAACTGGTAACGTGTAGCCTGTGGCTAAAGATGCGTTTTCTCATAGCTAGTGGTTATAAGCTATGAGTTAAAGGTAAAAGCAAAGCTTTTCTCGGGGGCGTAGTTCAGATTGGTTAGAACGCCGGCCTGTCACGCCGGAGGTCACGAGTTCAAGTCTCGTCGTCCCCGCCAGCAATCTTAAGGGGTTAATCAGCCTTGGTTAACCCCTCTTCTTTTTGGATTTAGAGAGAAACTTCGTCAAAATGAAATTTCAGGGATTTCATTCATAACATTTTATAGATGTCCATGACCTTTTCTACGTACTTACCCCTGCCGTGGGATCTACCGGAATTATAGACGGCCAATGCCTTCTGCCAATCTCTGAGTCTTCTCACCTCATCCCTCAAGATTGACGTCCCCACACGGATATTTACGGCGGGGTGGAAAAGGTCGTCAGGGGAGATGTCAAATCCCCTGCTCCACGAGGGCATGACCTGCATAAGTCCCCTGGCACCCTTAGGTGAAACGGCCTCCTGCACAAAATTGGACTCGGTTTGGATGACAGAGTAGACTAAAAATGGGTCGAGCCCGTTCTTGTTGGAATAGACGTAAATGAGGGCGGCATAATAGTTAGCTTCCCCATCTTCGAGGTGACCGAACTTTTTCAACCTCGATGACATCTTTTTGATGCCTTGGGGTGCGAAAAACGAGTTGAGCCGGTCTACCTCCCTCTGGAGTTCTTGGAACTGGGCCTTGATCTCGGCTTGCGACCCGATGACACTGTCGATGCGGCGGGATAGCTCGAAATTTTGATATATGAGAATGGTGGCAAGGGCAACGAACACCACGAGGGCGAAGGCGAATGCAATAGAAAGCGCTTGTGCACCAATATGCCTAGCTGCTTTATCATCCATTTTTTGATTGCCTCCTTTTTTCATACTCACCAGTGGCAAAAACGAGAACCTTTCTAATTTTTACCACTATATTGTGGTTTGGATAATATATACCACAATATATAGAATTTGTCAAGGGCAAATCTGGCTAGGCATCGCTTTGAGGTTGGAATAAGGGGTCGTCTTATGAGAAGCTACCCACAAACGATCACGAAGTAAATTATAGATTGGACTTTTAAGCATGGGCTTTAATACAGATTACTCAAGATTTTGAGTAAATTTACTCACAATTATGACCAATTGTCAAAACCAAACTTCACCAAGAAAAGCTAAGATCTGAAGCTAAAATTCGGCTTCAATTCTTTATTCTTGTCACAATTATCTCATTATTTAGTAAACT
>JAFDHG010000060.1 GCA_019308925.1 Deltaproteobacteria bacterium | reverse complement strand
TGCCCCTTCCCCGCTCTAAAGGCGGGGCCTTCCCCTTCCTGCTCACCCTCGGTGGGTGCCCCACCGCTCCCAGCAACTTCGCTCGGGGACAAGAGGCCCTTTGAAGCCCATCCCTCCAAGACTGAGTATTACCTGTCCTTTGGTAGACCCCTTGAACCATATAGGTTAAGGGAAACAGTTTTTCATGCCTATTAAAAAGAGAGGGATAGCGACAAAGAGGGGAATAGATTGATAATGCATCAGCGCAGGTCTTCCCACCTTCCCTGCGTCCAGGGCGGGGTCCCATCGGCATCATACCATTGGGTTCCATCCTGGTCGATCTGAAAATAGAAATCCCCGGTCTGTTTATTCTGAGGTGTGCTGGTAGCCGTATAATGTGTGTTGTCAGTTCTTGTTAAGCTTATAGTATAATTATCACCCGCCATGTTTGGCCCGCATCCCGCAAGGTGTGGATTAAGGCCCCCTGCATAAAACCCATGCTCTGCCCTATACATCTCTTGCGCAGCCCTGACCGTCTCCAGGGCAGTAAAGGCGTTGGAGCGACGAGATCTGGTGACATAACCGTCGTAGGCCGGGATGGCCACCGCCGCCAAGATCCCCACGATGGCCACCACGATCATCAGCTCTAATAAAGTGACCCCTCGCTTGTCCATGGGTCTCATCTTATCATCTCCCTTTTGGTTTATCTTGAAAAGAACCTGTTCACTTTAAGAACTTTGCTCATTTCCCCCTGGAATCCTTGACCCCTGGGACCCTTGATTCCTAATTTATTATGATCTCGGTCTGTACTTGCTTGATAAGTTTGTAATCCAATCTTTTATATATCCCTGGTTGCTATTAAACCTGACCCTGATATATAAGTGACAGCCATCTACACTGGGGTTCAAATTCTGTATACTCCCTATGCCGTATTCGCCCTGGGTAGCATTGGAATTTATGACCTGTATGTTACCATATCGATTGCTCAGACCCCCGGCGAACAAGGCTAAGTCGTTGGGAAACACATTGGCGCCGCTGGTGGCATGGTACTCAGCCGCAGCCGAGGCCACCTGATCGAGGACAGTGGTGATCTCCGTGATCCTCGATCTGGTCACAAAGTCCGCATAGGCCACGATGGCGATGGCAGCCAGGATTCCAACGAGGGCCACCACGACCATCAGCTCGATCAGGGTAAACCCCGCCTTCCTCCTCTCCCCCCTTGTCATCTCCTCACCCCCGTTTTCAACTCAACTAATTTTAATGGGGGTGGTCCTTTTGCTGAAAACCCCCCTTATTTGTATTACTCTCTCGGCATATATAGATCACCCAGATCACTCGCTACTCTATCCCAAGATTTTCTATAACCCCTTGACAGATCATAAGTAATATTCATGATCAGAATACAACCATCCACCGATGGGGTGATATTAGCAATAGTAGCTCGATACCTTATATTATTAACACCGTTATCAACGTATGCCCATGATGCTTTGCGATTAGATAAACTCGCGAGTTGGTTGGGTGCATTTGTTGGCCAATAACCAAGTGATGCATGATATTCTGCGGCTGCAGTCGCCAGGGCATCAAAGGAATGGGTCACTTCGCTGATCTTCGATCTAGTCACGTAGCTCGAATAGGACGGGATGGCCACAGCAGCCAAAAAGCCCACAATGGCCACCACGATCATGAGCTCGATCAAGGTAAATCCTGCCTTCCTCCCTATCCCTATTCTTACCATCTCCTCACCTTTTTCAACAATCTTTTAAGGGGGTGGTTCTCCCGTTGAGAACCACCCCCTTAATTGTATTACTGTCTCGGCATATATTTATCCTGAAGTGTACTGGCGGCGAGCCAATCTTTTGTATAACCTGTGTTAGTATCATAGCTGATAAGCATCTGCAAAGTACAACCATCCACCGCTGTGGCAATGTTAGCAATAGTAGCTATATACACTGCGTTATTTGCGTCACTATTATTATATGCCCATGTTGCCCTGCGATCAGGTAGACTTGCCAGAAGGGCTGGTTGCTGTGTTGACCAAAAACCCATTGATGCATGGTATTCTGAGGCTGCAGTTGCCAAGGCATCAAAGGCATTGGCCACCTCGCTGATCTTCGCCTTGATCGTATAGTCGATGTAGGCCGGGATGGCGATGGCAGCCAGGATCCCAACGATGGCCACAACGATCATGAGTTCGATCAACGTAAAACCCTTTTTGTTCCTTATCCTTCTTAACATCTCTTCATCCTCCTTTTATTTTTTTTCAATCTATTAGGCCTTTCTTTTGGGGGTTATAACTGCTATACCCTTGACTACCCCTATGACATATTCCACCTCCTTTCTCTATAATTGGGCACCTATATTTTGAAGCAAACTCCATGCCACAAGCAAGTATCTCCTAAGACCTTGAAAATCATCGATTTTAACCCCTCCCCATTAGAACAAGGGGACCCTGGGGTGACAATTTTGGTCACCTCATAAGACAAAAAATTGCAGTTTCCCCTTTTTCATCTTTTCTTCCATTTCTTTACCCTTCCCTCTATGGAAATAATTCCATAGCGATAACTCCATAAATTTATGAACCAAATTCCATTCCCTTGCCCTTTGATCTTTTCATTCTGATCCTTGTGTGGTATTATAATATTGATTTTTAAGATTGCAACACTTTTATGGGGCCTAGTCTTGACAGTTGATTTACCCGCACCTTTAACAATATAACAATAAGAAAATGGTGAAGATAAAAAGAACCATCTTGATGGTTATCCCTTGCCTCATCCTCGCCTGCCTGCTGGCCGGGACAGGTGCTTACCTATATTTCTCTTTCACCCTGCCCCCCATCAAATCCCTGGAGGATTATAAACCCCCTATCATCACCCAGGTGTTCTCCGATGACGGGGAGCTGATCGGGGAGTTTTTTAAAGAGCGCAGGATCGTGGTCCCCATCGAGAGGATCCCCAAGATACTGAGCCAGGCCTTTGTGGCGGCTGAGGACTCTAAATTTTTCCAGCATAAGGGGATCTCCTATCTTGGTATCCTGAGGGCCATAGCCAAAAACATCATGGCCGGGAGGATCATCCAGGGGGGAAGCACCATCACCCAACAGGTGGTCCGTTCCCTGGTGCTCTCAAGGGAAAGGACACTGTCCAGAAAGATCAGGGAGATCTTGCTGGCCCACAGGATAGAAAAGTATCTCACCAAGGAGGAGATCCTCTATATCTATCTGAACCAGATCTATCTGGGACATGGAAACTATGGGGTAGAGGCAGCCGCCCAAGACTACTTCGGCAAGGGGGTCGAGGAACTCACCCTTTCCGAGGCTGCCCTGTTGGCAGGGCTTCCCCGGGCCCCGGAGAAATACTCTCCCCTCCATCACCTAAACCAGGCCAAAGGGCGCCAGGCCTATGTATTGGGGCGCATGGTAGAGGACGGCTATATCACCAAGAAGGAGGCCGATAGGGACTACCAGGCCCCCTTAGAGATAAAAACAAGGGAGGACAAATACCTGAACACCGCTCCTTATTTCACCGAGTATGTCAGGATATACCTTCAGGAAAAATATGGGGAAGACCTTCTCTACACCCAAGGCCTCCAGGTCCATACGACCTTAGACCTCAAGATGCAGCGGGAGGCCCAAGAGGCCTTGCAGAAGGGGCTCATAGAGCTGGACAGGAGACAGGGCTATCGAGGACCGGAGATGGTCTTAAAGAGGGATGAGATTGCGGTCTTCTGTCAAGAAATGGCCCAGAAGCTAATGGAACACCCCATCAAAGCAGGTGAAACCTATCTGGGAGTGGTAAGGGGAATATCCAAAGATAAAAAGCGAGTATGGGTGCGCATCGGGGACAAAAGGGGCTACATCCCTTTCAAAAAGATGCGCTGGGCACGAACCCCCAATCCAGAGGTGGATTATAGTACTGCCTTATTGAAGGAACCCTCCCAGGCCCTTAAGAAGGGATATGTGGTTCGCGTGAGGGTGGAGGAGATACTACCCAAGGGGTTGGTGAAGCTGGACCTGGAACAGGAACCAGAGGTTCAGGGAGCCATCCTCTCTGTGGAGTTGCCCACGGGATATGTCCAGGCCATGGTGGGAGGAAGGGACTTTTTAAAAAGCCAGTTTAACCGTGCCCTGCAGGCCCGCCGGCAGCCCGGATCCGCCTTCAAACCCATTGTCTACGCCGCCGCCCTGGACAAAGGGTTCACCCCTGCCTCCATCATCATTGATTCTCCTGTCATCTACTATGATACACTCAAGGAGGACAGTTGGAAACCCAAAAACTTCGAAGAACGATTTTACGGTCCTACCACCTTGAGGACCGCCTTAACCCACTCCAGAAATGTGGTGACCATAAAATTGCTGCGGGATATAGGGGTGCCTTATGCCATCGATTATGCACGCGGGCTGGGGATAGAATCGCCGTTGACCCCTGACCTCTCCCTCTCCTTAGGTTCCTCAGAGGTCACCCTCTTGGAGTTGGTAAGGGCCTATGCTGTATTCGCTGCCCGCGGACATCTCCTTAAGCCTATCTTCGTCAAAAAGGTATTGGATAGGGACGAAAACATACTGGAGGAAAATCTTCCGCTACCCCTGGAGGCAGATCTGAAGAAAAAGGAAGGGATGATCGTTGAAGAAGATCTAAAAAGGGGTGAGGAGGGCGTTTGCCCTCAGGTGATCAGTGAAGAGACTTCTTATATTATGACCAGCCTCCTGGAAGGAGTGGTAGCACATGGGACCGGCTGGAGGGCAAGGAACCTGGGCCGTCCCTGTGCGGGTAAGACCGGCACCACCAATGAATATACCGACGCCTGGTTTGTCGGCTATACCCCCGATCTGATCACCGGGGTGTGGGTGGGTTTTGATGAAAAGAGGCCCTTGGGGAAGTTCGAAACGGGCTCTCGAACCGCCTCTCCCATCTGGGTCTCCTTTATGAAGCGGGCCTTGGAGGGAAAGCCGGTAAGGGATTTCCCCATCCCCGAAGGAATCGTCTTCGCCAAGATCGACCCCGAGACCGGTTTGCTCGCCCCGCCTGATGCAAAAGAGGCCATATTTGAGTGCTTTACGGAGGGAACTCAACCCACCACGTTTGCCAGCAAGGCCTCCTTGGCAGAGGTCGAGGACTTCCTGAAATCCGACACCATATTACAGGGGGAATGAGGGTATACACATAATTGTTTAATAATAAGCGGCCCTTTTTCAATAACGTTGCTAAAAAGGATTCTAGGATAAGTATTTCACTCGACCACTGAAACCCTTGACCCCTGGAGCCCCTGAGGGTTAGTGGGAGACCCTCCAACAGGCCACATAATGCCCGGAGGAAACCTCCTCTAAGGCCGGGCCCTGCTGGCGGCACATCTGCTGGACCTGAGGACAACGGGTGTGAAAGGGGCAACCAAGGGGAGGGGTCAAAAGGCTGGGCAGATCTCCTGACAGCGGCGATGTAATCCCACGTTGGATGGGTTCCGGCTGTGGGATGGCTTTGAGAAGTCCCTGGGTATAGGGGTGAAGAGGTGCTTGATAGATTTCCTCTTGGGAGGCGAGTTCCACAATCCTACCCAGATACATCACGGCCACTCGCTGGCTGATATACCTCACCACGTTGAGATCATGGGAGATAAAAAGATAGGTGAGATGGAATCTGTCTTGAAGCTCCTGTAAGAGGTTCAAAATCTGGGCCTGAATGGAGACGTCCAGGGCGGAGACCGGCTCATCAGCGACGATGAATTGAGGGCGCAGGGCAAGGGCCCTGGCGATCCCTATCCGCTGCCTCTGTCCCCCGCTGAACTCGTGCGGATATCTGTAGAGATGATCCTCCTCTAGACCCACAATATCCAAAAGCCGCCGGATTTCCTCCCCCCTCTCCTTCCTCCTTTCAAAAAGACGGTGTATGATTAGAGGTTCCTCGACGATCTCTTTCACCCTCTTACGGGGGTTCAGGGAGGAATAAGGATCCTGGAAGACGATCTGTGCCCTCCTGCGCAGTTGGCGCAGTCCCTTTCCCCGGAGCCTGCTGATGTCCTCCCCTTCGAAGTAAATCTCCCCTCCTGTGGGGTCTTCCAGCCGCAAAAGCAGTCTCCCCATGGTGGACTTACCACAGCCGCTTTCCCCCACCAACCCCAAGGTTTCCCCCTCCTTTATGAAGAGGTCCACCCCATCCACCGCCTTGACAACACCTTTGGCCGTAGAGAATGGGTCTTTGCGCAGGGGGAAATACTTCTTCAGCCCTCTAGCTACGACCAGGTCGTGCCTTTCATCCATAGAGCCAACACCTCGCCTGGTGCCCAGGGGCAAGGGTGATGAGAGGAGGTGCCTCCTTTCGACAGACCTCTTTGATGAAGGGACATCTGGGATGAAAGCGACAACCGGGGATCTCCTCCAGGGGATTGGGGACACTGCCAGGGATGGGACGGAGTTCACCCGCATGGGGTTTGGGGATAGAGGAAAGCAACCCCATGGTATAGGGGTGTCTGGGATCAGCAAACAGGGTCTTTACATCAGTATATTCCACCACCTTCCCCGCATACATGACGGCAACGTGGCCCGCCGTCTGTGCAATGACCCCCAGATCATGGGTAATAAGGGTCATCGCCAACCCCCTTTGATCCCTCAACCCCTGGATCAGCTCCAATATCTGGGCTTGGATCGTTACGTCCAGGGCCGTGGTGGGCTCATCGGCGATCAGAAGCGTTGGATCACCGGCCAGTGCAATGGCGATCATGACCCGCTGTCGCATCCCACCGCTGAGCTGATGGGGATAATCCTTCATCCTCAGTGCGGCATCAGGCATGCCCACTGATTTGAGAAGCTCTATAGCCCTTTGTCTCGCCTCGCTCTTCTTGAGCCTCTTGTGTACCAGCAGGGCCTCGGTAACCTGGGCCCCAATGGTAAATACGGGGTTCAGGGAGGTCATAGGTTCCTGGAAGATCATCCCTATCTCCCCACCCCTGATCATGCGCATCTGTCCTTCCCCCAACTCCAGCAAATTCTTCCCCCTAAATACGATCTCTCCTCCAACGATCCGCCCCCTGGGCCTGGGGACCAGGCGGAGGATGGAAAGGGCGGTCACACTCTTGCCACAACCGGACTCCCCCACTAACCCCAAGGTATATCCCCTTTCTAACCCCAAATCCACATCGTCCACCGCCTTGATGACACCCCAGCGGGTAAAAAAATAGGTCTTTAACCCCCTTATCTTGAGCAGGCCATTGTTCATAGAAATATCTACCGTCATGAAATAGGGCTCACCCCTCATTTGTGAAAATACCACGTTATCAAGAAGGGTTCAAGGATTTGAGGATTCAAAGTGAAGGGTTCTAGGATTCCAGGATTCCAGGATTCTAGGATCCTAGTGATCTGCCTATGGCACATCACTCTGGGGGCGCAGCCCCCAGGCCCCAAAGAGGAAATTCTTTATTGGGGTTTCAGGGCCGATGCATCGGCCCTGAAGAAAACCTGGAGGTCGTTTGCTCAACCACTGGACCCGCTCGGCTGTCTTCGACCCTGAGACTTCGGCGTGAGCTCAGTCGAACGCTCAGACCGAAGGGAGCTCGCCGCAAGCCCTTGGCCCCTGGAACCCTGTATCTATTGGCTCCAATTTCAGGAGAGCTTGAGGGGCTCATTCACCCCTCAACGGAAGGTTGAAAATAAAAAAGGGCCATTCCTCCTTGAAGGTGAGAAAAAAGACCCCTAAAAGTTCTGGTGCCGAAGGCGGGACTCGAACCCGCACAGGCAAACACCCACTAGACCCTGAACCTAGCGCGTCTACCAATTCCGCCACTTCGGCACAAATCCATTGCAAAAACCCATAATGTACCCTATACTAATCCGTTAATTTAGTCAAGAGGGGGCTGGGAAGGGCACATGAGAATAATAGATGATCTCAACTTTACCAGAGAGGAGTTCTCTACCCCCGCCCTGACCATTGGAAGCTACGACGGCCTCCATCTCGGCCACCAGGAGATCATCAAAAGGGTCATCGAGAAGGCGAGGGGCTGGGGGGGCGAAGCAATGGTCCTCACCTTTGAACCCCACCCTGTAAAGGTCCTTTACCCGCAGTTGAATATCCCATTGATCACCCCTTATAAAAAAAAGGTGATGCTCTTGGAGAGGTTTGGTATAGACGTCACTATCAATCTTCCCTTTACCAAAGACATATATGAGATGTCCGCGCAGGAATTTGTCCAAGAGATCATCCATAAACGGATTGGCCCCCACTGGGTAGTGGTCGGATTCAATTTTGCCTTCGGAAGGAATAGGGAGGGTACGGCCGAGAAGCTGAAGGAGTTGGGGAAAAAGCTCGGTTTTGAGGTGGAGATTATCCCCCCTTATACCTTGGGCCACGAGGTGGTGAGCAGCACACGGATAAGGGAATTGACCGTGCAGGGGGAGATTAAAGATGCCAACCGCATGCTGGGCAGAAATTTCATCATCCTGGGTAAGGTCATCCATGGACACTCTCGAGGGAAGGGACTGGGTTATCCTACCGCCAACCTGGAGATCACCCAGGACCTCTACCCCAAAGAGGGGATCTATGCCACCTACGTAACCCTTGGGAAAGAGACCTACAAAGGGGTGGTGAACATCGGGGCCAACCCAACCTTTGGCGATGAGGAATTTTCCGTAGAGGTCTTCCTCTTCGACTACCAGGGGGAGCTCTACGGGAGGGAGTTGAAGGTGACCCTGGTGGACAGACTCCGGGATGAGAAGGCCTTCCCTTCCCCTGAAGAATTGGTCCGACAGATAGAAAAGGATATCAAGCGGGCAAAGGAGATCCTAAAAGGGAAATGAATTGGAAGTCCTGGATTGGGTTCGTAATCAGCCTCTTCTTTCTCTATCTGGCCTTTCGTCGGATAGACTATCGTCTACTGCTGGAGAGCTTGAAGGGCACCAACTATCTCTATCTGATCCCGGTAGTTGTCATCATCTTCGTAAACATGGCCCTGAGGGCCTTACGGTGGGGATACCTCCTGTACCCCATAAAAAAGATAGGGTTCCCCAACCTCTTTGCTGGTATCATCATCGGCTTTATGGCCAACAACATCCTCCCGGCCCGCATGGGGGAGATCGTGCGGGCATATGTCATTGGCCGCAGCGAGAGAATCAGTAAAAGCTCATCCTTTGCCACTGTTGTGGTGGAAAGGTTGTTCGATGGTTTTACTGTATTGGGCATTCTCCTGGCGGTCCTGATCTTTATCAACCTGCCCTCTGGAAACATATATTTTAAGAAAGGCCTACAGGTGGCAGGGTATATAAGCGTAGCCATCTATGGTGTCACATTTATAATATTATTCATTATTAAAAAGAGAACAAACTGGTTTCTCAAATTCGCCTCCCTCTTAACACGCCCCTTCTCCTCACGGTTGACTGAAAACGGAATCTCCAACATCCTCTCTTTTAAGGAGGG
This sequence comes from Deltaproteobacteria bacterium, assembly GCA_019308925.1. Taxonomy (NCBI): domain Bacteria; kingdom Pseudomonadati; phylum Myxococcota; class Myxococcia; species Deltaproteobacteria bacterium. The sequence goes on along the minus strand of JAFDHG010000060.1, from coordinate 5,393 downwards.
TCTCCTCTCCGTGGAAAGCGTCAAAACCCTTCTGATCACCTTTGCCTACTCACTCTTTATCTGGGGGGTCTTCGCCTATGCCATCTACCTAGCGGGGCTCTCCTTCGGGATCAAACTTTCGGTTGCAGCATCTTTGCTGGTCCTAGTAGCCATCTGCCTGGCCATGATCATCCCCTCCACCCCGGGCTACATTGGTACCTATCACGCCTCGGTAACCTACGCCCTCATCCTCTATAGTGTCCCTCTGGAGAAGGCCCTGGGGTTTTCCATCGTCTTTCACGCCACCAACTACATCCCCATCACCCTAGCCGGGTTTTTGTACCTGTGGAGACATCACTTAAGTCTGAGAGGGATAAAGGGAGAGGAGGAAGGGCGTTCGGAAATATAAGGGGTGTAGTTAACTCACTATTTTGATAATCTTTGCTGCACTAACTCCTCATAAAATCTGACCCCTTCCATATCACCGAGCTTTAAATAGAGATCTTTGAGCCTCTCATAGGCAAAGGGGTCATCTCCCATTTGCTTATAGATATCGATCGCCTCTATGACCATATCGTTCTTTTCATAGGCGAGGGCCAGAGCGTTGAGGACCTAGCTTTAACTGCCGAATTGAAAATCTCGCAATCCCTTCTTAAATCAGGTCAATTCTCACCAAGAATATAAAGTAAAGTGTTGACCCCATTTCTCTTACACAACCCCGTATTGCTAATAGAACAACCCGTATTAAATAATCCTCCAGTTGCAACCATTTCTGTTGTAGCCATTCCCGTTCAAGAATCCCCATCTCCATATACTCCTGAACCTGATGGCTACATCCTCGGAAGGGGAATAGGTGTAATTGGTGGATATTTACACATCATGGGAGGGATAAAATGAGGATGCAATATATCCTAATTCTAATCGCTTGTATAGGTATTTTAGGGGGATGTGCTCATAGTCCTACACCAAGGCAGCAGGCTATATTAGATGACCCTACAATTGACCAAAGATACAAAGATGCCATGATGCAAAAGAAAGTGATAGCAGGAATGACTAAGGACATGGTAAGGACTACATGGGGAAATCCTGCAAGCACAAGTTTCGTAGGAGAAACGGAGATATGGACATATACCCATGGATTTGCCGGAGGGGCGTTCAGGGCCTATTATGGGCTAGACTCTATTTACCGACACGTATGCTTTGAGAAGGGAAAAGTGGTTGGTGTTGTGAATACAAGGACGCACAACCTTCCGCTTTTCCTTCTGGATTAGGTAAATTAAAAAGCTGAAATATTTAATGTTCAACCTGATGGTTATGGTATTAGGGTAGGGAAGGATACATTTGGGCGTCCTGTTTATCCGACCCCCTTACAGTAGCTTATGTTTAGTAACTTCCTTCACATCCTCTGTTAAGAAAAAGTATCTACTTAAAGGATACTGGCAAAAAGGGGGACGCTGGTTCTAAAGCAACTTGTGATATAATTTTCGAAGGTATTTGTCCTTAAACCCATGGGTAGTGATTTTGGGCCAGTTCTTGCTTTTTGCCTTCCCCATCAAAACCCATGAGGTTTACTAATCTTTCAGGGGAGCTAAGAGGGAAGGGAAGATTATTAGGGAGCATGAGAAATGTTTCTTAGAAAGTTCGTTATTGTTATTATAGTTGCTTTGATCATTTCCTTTGTTTCCTTCAAAGTTATTTCTTCATTGCACTTGCTCCTTAAATCTGGCTCTATAGAAAATAGATTTTTTAAGGGCCTTTTGCTCATTGGGCTCAGTTTACCTATTGCCTATTGCATGGTTTTCTTTATGTACCGTTATGGTGGCACCATCTGGTCTTTCTTTGAGTGGATAACGAGACCACATGTCGAACCACCTGATTTTAGCTGTGTCCGGTGCCAGTCAGTCCGGGTTATTATCCATGAGCGCAGAGAAGATAACTGCATACGGAGGATCTTCTGGTGCAAGGATTGTGGCTATGAGTGGTCTAATATAGAACTAAAAACGGAAGAACCCGAAGCACATGAATCTGCACCCCCAAAGGCTGATTTTAAATAGAAGAAAATAGAAGAGGAAAAGAAATGGGGTCAACACTTTACTTTATATTCTTGGTGAGAATTGACCTGAGCAGTAATTGTGGCATGTCTTGCTTTTTGCCTTTCCCATAAAAATCCAAGAACTTTATTAAGTATCTTAAAAAAATACCAAATTTGTGTTAAAAGATCTTGTAAATGCTGAAGACTTCCAATATGGGGAAATGTCTGAATGTGTTTCCCTCATGAGTTTCTAGGCAATTACGAGGATCTCCTCGAGAAACATTGCAGGTGGGGCAAACGTTATGAATGCAATTGAAAAAGAGGTTCTTGGCCGATTTAAAGCGTTGTTGCTTGAACGAATCCGTCTGTACAAATTGATCCTTTTCGGTTCAAGGGCCCGCGGAGACGCCGATCCATACTCTGATATGGACGTAGTTGTGATTTTAGATGACCCACTAGATGAAAAGGCCAGGAGCGATGTCAGCGATTGTGCATGGGAAGCTGGTTTTGAGCATGGGATTGTTATAGTTCCAGTAGTGTTCAGCCGCAACGAATGGGAAAATGGACCAGAACGTCAATCTCTCCTTGTTCAGGCTGTTGAAGCGGAAGGGGTACCAATATGAAAAACGATGAAATCTCCAACCTTATCCGATATCGCATGGAACAGGCTCAGATCGCCCTTGATGATGCACGATTCCTCTTGGATGGAAAACGCAGTCCGCAAAGTATAATCAACCGATCCTATTACGCCATGTTCTATGCAACTCTTGCTTTGCTGCAGAAAATTAGGAAGGTTCCTTCGAGGCATACTGGAGTAATTAGTCTCTTTGATACGGAGTTTGTCTTGAAGGGTGTATTTCCAAAAGAACTCTCCAAAGACTTTCATAAGACCTTTGAACTCCGCCAAGTTTCCAATTATAAAGTTATCGAACCATCTTTTCCTGAGAAGGCAAAAGAGGCTCTGAACAAGGCAGTTTGCTTTGTTGACGCCGTGAAAGAATACCTCCTTGCGGCAAAAACTAGTGTATGAGGTAAGGCTTGTTTTTTGCCTTTTCCATCAAAACAGGGATGGGCGAGGGGCCAAGGGTAAGGGGCGATGGGATGATTTTTTCTGGTTATTGGGTTATACAGAAAATTTTCTGTGTATAAGTAATAGTTAGCTGTATTTGATAAACAGGAAAGGAAAATCTTATGCAAAAAAAAGAGCGTCGTTCCGAAAAAGATCGAAGATCGGGATCATATCGCAGGAAGTTTAAAGATCCTAATTACAAAGGACCTGAACGCAGAAATAGTCGAGATAGAAGAACCGGAAAGGACAGGAGAAAATCTTCTTAGAGAGCTATAGTAGGGTTAGCCATTTGTTATGATTAATATGGAATAGTTTTTAGGCTTGTTGGGGTCTGTGGGGTCAGGCAATCGTAATAAAGTATTGAATTCTCATCGGGCCCGCGCCAGGCCTTTTTTTTGCCTTTCCCATCAAGGCCCATGAAGTTGACTCAGCAAGGAGGTGATTGTGGCGAGAGGAAATATTTGACCCTCAATTTTGCAATTTTTAAAATCAAGTTGACAAAAACTTACCTATTTGATATAAAAATAAAATAAATTTTATATATAAGGAGATATAAAGTGCGCACACTTTTGGATATCCAGGATGACCTACTCAAGGAATTATTGAACGAGACAGGCTCCAGGACAAAGAAGGAGGCGGTGACCATCGCCATCAAGGCATATCTGGACATAAAGAGGAGGGAGCGGCTCGCTTCTTTGATGGGCAATTATGAATTTGGTTATGACCTCAGAGAACTGGAGCGCTCAAGGGAGGACCGTGGATAGGGTCATCATAGATACCTCGGCCTGGATAGAGTCCTTCCGCCCGGGGGGCGACCAAGAGCTAAAACAGATGGTAAAGGAACTGATCCTGAGAAATGCCGTTCTGCTACCCGGAATCATCAAGTCAGAGGTCCTGAGGGGGGCGAAGTCGGAAGGGGAATTCTCCATGTTGAAGGACCTTCTTAGCGGCCTCATTTATCTCCCGGTAGAAGAGGATTTTGGGGAGCGAGTTGCACGTTTCTCCTTTGAGCTCTTTCGCAAAGGTCTCTCTGTCCCTCTAATAGACACGTATATCGCCCTCCTAGCCATAGAGGAAGATGTCCCTCTCCTTTGTCGGGACAAACACTTCTCCTGGATAGCTGATAAAACAGGGTTAAGGCTTTTATAAGTGGGGACGAAAACTTTAGTAAGTATATTTTTTTCAAAGAAGAAATGGGGTCAACACTTCACTTTATATTCTTGGTGAGAAGTGACCTGATTTTGAGAGCAAATGGACTCATGTTTTGCTTTTTGCCTTTCCCATCAGTTTGAGCTAAAGGCTGATGAGAAAATCGCGGCCATTCCATGGTTTCTCTTGGAAGGACATCCATAGTGTCATCTCACGATATCATCGACAACAGAAACGAGAAGCTTTCAGACCATATCAACACTATTTTGCAAGGACTGAGAGGGCTAAGTTTGCTGTCGGGTACTTCTTTTTATCAGGATTTGAGGCGATTAAGCATAGGCTGAAAGATCTCAAGGAACTGCGTCTCCTCATTGGGAATACCACAAATCAGGCCACCCTTGAGCAACTATCAGAGGGATTCAAGAGGCTTGAACTGAAGGACGTAGAACCATACAGGCAGGCTCACTTTCATTTTCTGGATTTCGATAGGTTCTGTAACTTTTCTTTATCTCCAACAATTAAAGCTTCTTTTTTGGCCCGGGACCAATGCTTGATTTGTGATTCACGTTTACGTGCCTCAGAGAAGGTATCAATTTTTTCAGTGTAGACAAGACCTACGGGAGGATCGAATTTCGTGGTTCGACAAGCCTTGCCAGAACAATGGTCTCTATAACGCTGATCCAGATCTGTAGTTGCACTGATGTATAAAGTTCCAGAGCGCAATCTGAGGATGTAAAAGTAAGCTGGCACTAGAGGTCTCACCGTCTAAGTCTTCTGGCCCTTCGACAAGCCCCTCGGTAAACTCGGGGCAAGCTCAGGGCCATTTCGACTCGAGATTCATCCTTATCTATGATGGCGTAAGCCTTGAGCGAAAAAGGGGTACCATCTTTTGATGGAGCCCCTTTTGAGTCGAAATGGCTCCCTATTTTAGACAATTTTCGCACACTGCATTTAAGGTTTGAAAATATAATAATGACAAGGAACTAAAGGAACCCCTCCCTTTCGGCTTGCCCCAGCCTTCGGCTGTGGCTGTGTCCTCGCCTTCGCTCCTTTTATAGGTTTTATAACTAAATGCATATTTAATCTATTTTGCCTGTACTCGGTCAATTAAGCAATAAGACAATTGAGGTTATTGTCAAACTCAATTTTCATTCCATCCAGAAT
>JAFDHG010000059.1 GCA_019308925.1 Deltaproteobacteria bacterium | reverse complement strand
GGCGATGAGGCTTTCTAAAAAAAGGACCAAAACGGAGACGATCATAGAGGCCCTGGAGGAATATATTCGATGGCGGAGATTGAGGGAGGTTATAGATAATGCAGGGCAATTGGATTTTTCGAACGATTGGGAAAGGGTGAGGCATGAAAGATAAGGTCTTGGTGGATACATCCATCTGGATCGAATTTTTTAAAAAAAAAGAAACGCCCATTAAAGATGACGTGGTCCAACTCTTAAAGAGAGGAGATGCATGTTATACGGGGATCATTGCCTTGGAACTTTGCAGGGGTGCGAGGACAGAAAGAGAGGTTTCAGTCCTCGATAACCTTTTTTTGAGCATCGAAAAGATTACAGAGAGGGAAGATACTCACAAAAGGGCAGGTCTTATGGGCCTTGATTTGGCCCAAAAAGGGATAACTGTGGGGGCTGTAGATCTGTTGATCGCCCGCTTGGCCTTGGAAAATGATCTCTTTCTGTTTAGCTTTGATGAGCACTTTCACATCATAGCCAAATGGTTTCCTTTGAGACTCTACAAGTTATGAGAGCTTAGATTAAGAAACATATGCCGTCCCATTTGATACATGTATTAATTATCAGTTCCCTCTTTGCTGCCACCCTCTTTTCTCCTCCTGTATATTTTTGGTCCCCTATCTTACAGGTTATCCTCTTGTGTTGGGGATTATTTCTCTTTTTCTATGATGGGGTAAAAAAGGGGGGGCTGGAGATCAAAAGGTCTTCTTTTCCCCTTCCCCTTTTGATCTTTTTTGTCCTGGCCGTCCTTTATACCTTTAAGTCTATAGACTATGCCCTGAGCTGCGATTTCTTCTTCCAACTGGTCAGCTATGTGGCGATATTTTTTCTCATCGCCCAGATTTCTTCTCCTCGAGAGGCCCGCAGAATCGCCCTGGCCATAGTTATCCTGGGTATCCTGACCTCTCTATACGGCCTCTATCAATACCTTTGGGGCTTCCAAAATCTCATCGATAAGATAGGGGAGGGAGAACTTTCTCATATCTGCCCCCTTATCGAAGAGATCCTCGGTCGTTTGGAGGGCGGGCGGGTCTTCGCCACCTTTTTGTTGCCCAGCCATTTTGCTGCCTTTTTGGGGATGAGCATCCTGCTGAGCATAGCCTTCATTATCATCGTTCGCAAAGGATGGAGAAGATATCTTTTTGGAATGGCCCTGGGGCTGCAGATCTTTGCCCTCTATCTGACCAAGTCCTTCAGCGGGTGGGGTTCCCTGATCCTCGCTTGTGGATGCTTTGCCTTTATCTATCTGGGTTATGTAAAGAGGCCAAAAATTAGGTATCTGGCCTATTCTCTCGGCGGTCTTGTTTTGCTTTTGGCCCTGATCTTTGCTGGGTTGACCCTAAAGAGGCCGGATAACCCCTTTGCCCCCATCAAGAGCAATCCTCTGGTTCTCAGGGTATTAAATTGGGAGACTACCATAGATATGATCAGGGATGAGCCCTGGGTAGGGAAGGGGCTGAATACCTTCGGTCTCATCTATCCTTCTTACCAAAGGCCTGGGGTAAATATAGTACATCATTCTCACAATACCTACCTCCAGTTGGGGGTGGAGATGGGGGTGGTGGGAATGATGGCCTTTTTGTGGTTTGCCTGCTGGTGGTTTTGGCGCAGCCTGCTCGTCCTCAAAGAGACGGAAGATAGGGAGTCAACGGTCTGGGTGGGTTCTGTCATGGTGGCAGGTCTGGCCTTTTTTCTCCATCATGCCTTCGATTTTGAGTTTTACCTGCCCAATGTCACACTGGCGGGATTTGCCGTTCTGGCCTTGGCCATAGGTGCTAAGGCGAATGATAGGGTATATAGAATAGCTCTGGAGGGGAGGAGGAAGACGATCTTCACCTTTTTGGGGTTTGCCGGAGTGGTAGCGGTTTCGATTGTTTTGCTCCTTCAATTGTATGGGCAGATGCATTACCAGAGGGCAACATGTCGCCTCGAGTCAGGGTCCTTTTTTGCGAATGAGGCCGCTCTGGAGCTCAAAAGGGCCATACGCCTCGACTCCAAAAATAGCCAATACCATCACCGGTATGGGGTGTTGCTCTTTCAAAAGCTTTCCCGCCACAAGGAGGGGATCTCTGAGGTGCAGGAGGCCATAAGATTGAGTCCCTGGCGCCATTACTACCACTTCGATTTAGGGATGATGTACTTGATCTCGGGGCAAGAGAAAAAGGGAGTGGAGGAGATCAAAAGGGCCTCCCAGCTCTATCCCCTCAATGAGGAGTACCATCAATTCTTGAGGGGCATCTATCTCCAGAGGGGAGAGAACAACTTGGCCTACCAGGAGGAGAAATGGATAGAGAGGATACAGAGGCAGGAGGGAGTAGATTGAGGGCAGTCTCTGTGGTAATTCCCATCTTTAATGAGGCCCAAAATATTGATCCCCTTTATAAAGAGTTAAAGACTGTCATGGAGGGGATGGGAGTAGCGTATGAGGTCATCTTTGTCGATGACGGCAGCGATGACGGCAGTGGCGAGGTCCTGCAGAGATTGGTCCAGCAGGACAAAAGGATTAAGGTCATCCAGTTTAAGAAAAATTTTGGGCAGACCGCAGCCATCACTGCAGGGGTGGAACATACAGAGGGGGAGATAATTGTCACCCTGGATGGAGATGGTCAGAACGATCCCCGAGACATGCCGCGGCTTTTGAAGAGGTTGGAGGAGGGCTATGACGTGGTCAGCGGTTGGAGGAGGGAGAGGAAGGAGCCCCTTCTCAAGAGGAGACTCCCCTCCATCTTGGCCAATAGGTTGATTTCCTGGTTGACCAGGGTTAAGCTGCACGACTATGGATGTACCCTCAAGGCATACAGGAGGGATGTCCTGAAGGATGTGCGGCTTTACGGGGAGATGCATCGCTTCATCCCTGCCTATGCCTCCTGGGTTGGGGCGAGGATTGCAGAGGTAGAGGTGACTCACCGCCCCCGCAGATATGGGAGGTCCAAGTATGGCCTTTCCCGGACCATAAGCGTCATCTTGGACCTCATAACCATCCTGTTCTTACAGCGTTACTCTACCAAGCCCATTCGCCTCTTCGGGGGTGCGGGGATGATCTTATTGGGTCTGGGGATCTTGACAGGTCTGTTCGTCTTATGCCGGAGGGTCTTTTGGGGAGGGGTCTGGATAAGCCCCATGATCTTGATCTCTTTTCTCTTTGCTGTCATGGGTATCATGTTTACCCTCATGGGTCTCATTGCAGAGATCATTATCCGTACCTACCACGAGTCCCAGGGGAAACCGATCTATGTGATAAAATCGACGCTGAACTTTGATTGAGCATCTGATAAAAATTGGTTGGTGGAGTTGAAAGGCATCGAGGGGTCAACCTTCAATAAGGGTTCAAGGATTCCAGGGGTCTAGGATTCTAGAGAAAGACTAGCAAAGGTCGTCAACTCGAACCCATGAATCCTTGGCTAAATTCCCTCCCCCTTGATCGTTCGGCCCAGAGGCTCTCGACGGGTGGGGGAGGGCTAGGGTGAGGGTAATTATACAGATGAAGAAATCGGACAATATAGCCAGAATTCTCAGAAAAAGACCAATCGATGCAGAGAAATTGTTATGGAGGCATTTAAGGGCAAAGCAGATGAATGGATTTAAGTTCAGAAGGCAACAGCCGATTGACAACTGTATAGTTGATTTTGCCTCTTTTGAGAATCGGATAATAATAAAAGTAGATGGTGGGCAGCATGCAGTTGAGAAAGAGAGGGACATTGAAAGAGACAATTATCTTAAGAGACACGGCTTTAAGATTTTAAGGTCTTGGAACAATGATGTTTTGACAAATATAAGTGGAGTGTTAGAGGTAATAAAGGAGAATTGTTTATCTCACCCTCCCCTAACCCCTCCCGTCAAGGGAGGGGAAGATGAAGGGGGTTCAGGCCAAAGAAGAGGAAGTAATAATATCAAAAATTGCCCTGCACTTGAAAACAAAAGACAAACCAAAAACATTAGGTTGAACAAATTGATAAAATCAATGGATTACAAATTGCGAAGAACTCACTATAGTTAACTTTTTGAGAGGAACCAAATAAGATTATGTGCGGTATTTGTGGGTTTTGTTTTTCAGATAAGAGACAGGTGGGCTTCGATGTCCTGAGAAAGATGACCTCGGCCTTAGAACACAGGGGGCCAGATGAAGAGGGGTATTATGCCGATGCAGGGATTGCTCTGGGTCATAGGAGGTTGAGCATTATCGACCTTGATACAGGGAAACAGCCCATCCACAACGAGGATAAGACCATATATGTTGTATTTAATGGAGAGATATATAACTTTCCAGAGCTAAAAAGGGGGTTAGAGAAGAGGGGACATAGGTTTTACACCAAGACGGACACAGAGGTACTGGTTCATCTCTATGAAGAGATGGAAGAAAGATGCCTGGAGAGGCTCAACGGGATGTTCGCCTTCGCCATCTGGGATGGGAGGAAACGCAAGCTCTTTCTGGCCCGGGACAGGATAGGGATCAAACCCCTTTATTATGCCTTTGACGATCGCAATCTTTCTTTTGCCTCAGAGTTAAAGTCCCTGCTTAAGGCCCCTTTTGTAGATCGCAGTCTGGATTTAGAGTCCTTGGGCCTTTATCTTACCTACGATTTCATCCCTGACCCTTATTCTATAGTTAAGGGGATACGCAAGATTCTCCCAGGTCATTACCTCGTTTATAGAGATGGCCAACTGGGAGAGGGGACCTATTGGGACTTGGACTTCAGGGATAGGTGGGAGAAAAGGCTATCAGAGGAGGATATATGCGATGAAATCTGGTCACGCTTCAAGAAATCGGTCCAGATGCGATTGATCAGTGATGTCCCCCTGGGGGTCCTTTTGAGCGGTGGGATTGATTCTACCTCCGTAATCGCCGCCTTGAGAGAGGAGGGGGTAGATGATATCAAGACCTTTTCCATCGGCTTTGAAGACCCCTCCTTCGACGAGTCTGCCTTTGCCCGCCGCGCCGCGGCCTTTTTTGGTACCGACCATTATGAAGAGATTCTCGATCCCAAAAAATTATTGGACATCTTGCCTACGGTAGCCTCCCTTTTGGACGAACCCTTGGCCGATGCCTCCATTATCCCAACCTTTTTGTTGAGCCAGTTTACGAGAAGGAGCGTAAAGGTGGCCCTGGGGGGGGACGGAGGGGATGAGATCTTCGCTGGCTACCCCACCTATCAGGCCTTTCGTCTGGCCCAGATTTATGCCAAGGTCCCATCTTGGTTGAGAAGGAATCTGGTGGAAAGATGGGCTATGAAGTTGCCCGTCTCTTTTGATAACATGAGTCTTGATTTCCGGTTGAAGAAGTTTATCAGGGGGATCCCCTATCCGCCGATCATCAGGAATTATGTCTGGTTGGGGACCTTCTCACCGGAGGAAAGGGGGAAGATATTAAACGCCGAGATAAGGGCCGAGTTGGGGGGATTGGATGAGTTTGGCATTTTAAACAGTTACTTAGATGGGAAGTCCTTTGATTCTCTCTTGGGGAAATTGTTATTCTTGGACATGAAACTCTATCTTCAGGAGGGGGTCTTGGTCAAGGTGGACCGGGCCAGCATGGCCAACTCCCTGGAGGTAAGGGTCCCCTTTCTGGATCATCACTTCGTCGATTTTGTCACAGGGCTCCCAGAGGGTTTAAAATTGAGAGGCCTGACCACCAAATACATCTTTAAGAAGACCATGAAGGACAAGCTCCCCAGAGGGATAGTCTTCCGTAAAAAGAAGGGGTTTGGTATACCGGTGGCCAAGTGGATCGCCGGGGATCTAAGGGATTTATTCTTGGATGTCTTTTCCGAAGATAGGATCAAGAGGCAGGGGATCTTTGATCCGACAGCCATCCAGGGGTTATTGGCAGACCACCTCGCTAGACAGGTGGATAACAGGAAGAAGCTTTGGAACCTCTTCATATTTCAATTGTGGTGGGACAATTATGGATAGAAAAACCTTAATTCAGAGGTCTTCTGGGTGATGGGAATTTCGGCTAATGATGTGGATAGCAGATTAAAGTATCTTATTTGGGTGATCACGGGCATCCTTGTCTTGCTTTATGGTGTTCAAAGGATCTGCTGTTTTGACATCTGGTGGCACCTGAAAACTGGGGAATGGATTCTTAACAACCATGCCATTCCTCACAAGGATTTTTTTTCCTATACCTTTGCTGGCCACGAGTGGACAGACTTTGAATGGCTCTTTCAAGTCATAGTCTATCCGATCTATTCTACCCTTGGCCTTTCAGGCCTGATCGTCTTCAAGGCCTTAATCATCGCCATCCTTGTGTTCTTCCTCTATAAAAATATAAATCTTTTAAGTGGAGGGAAAGAATGGATTGTAGCCTTTTTTCTCATCGTAGGCCTAAATGTGATCAGGCAGAGATTTATGGTTCGGCCTCAAGTAGTCTTTCTTCTCTTTTTATGTCTATATTTTTACATGCTTAACTTGTACTTCATCAAAGGGAAAAGCTATCTATACCTCCTACCCATACTACAGATACTGTGGGTAAACATCCATGGAAGTTTCCTCTTAGGTATCGGATTAATGTTCGTCTATACTTTTTCATACTTTGTTTCTTTGGCCTGGAGCCAACGAAACGATCTAAAGCCAGTGTTTAAGGATCGGAAATTAAGGGCCTTGATGATCAGCACATTGTTGGTAATACTAGTTTCCTTTGCCAGTCCTTACGGATATAAGACCTTCACTGTTCCCTTTGCCACTGCAGCGGAGCAGGAGGCCAAGAGATACATCGTTGAGTGGATACCGTTTTCGCCCAAATCCCTCTTGATCTTTTTGCCAGATTTCACCATCTGGTTCAAGGGGCTCTTTATTATAGGCATCTTTTCCTTTTTCCTACGGAGGGAAAACCTGAAAAAGATAGAGCACCTTCTCATTTTTGCTCTTTTTTCCTACATGGCCTTCAGTTACCACCGTTTTATTGGAGCATGGGGAGTGGTGATGTGTCCCATTGTCGCCTTCAATATAGCCCAGTCTTTTTCTTCGGTAGCCTATAAAAAGAAGATGATTCAATACGTAAAGTGGGTTCCTGCCTTTATTATTGTTTTTTTGTCGTTCTATGTCCTTTGGTTTACAGGGGAATACAGACGTATTGGTTTTGGTTTAACAGAAGGAAGTTATCCCAGCGGTACTGTAAAGTTCATCGAGGATCATGGATTGAAAGGAAATATATTTAATCACTATGACTATGGTGGATACCTCATCTGGCATCTTTACCCACAACTAAAGGTCTTCATTGATGGTAGGACCCCCACTATTTACGATAAAGATTTTTTTTGGTCCTGCCGTCAGGGGTTAAATAATGAGAAGGCCTGGAGAAGGTTGCTAGAAGAATACAGTATTGATATGGTCCTTATAAAGGACAACAGGGTGCAAGGATATATGATGTTCGTAAAACGTCTTGACGATGACCCTGACTGGATATTGGTTGCCTTTGATGAGGTGTCTATGCTTTTTTTAAAAAATGTTCCTAAATTTAGGAGTACTATAGAAGGGTATGGCTATAAATTTTTCCGCCCTGCTGATTTTAACATGGGTTATGTCAAGGAGCAAAAAGGGGATAAGGAGTTTTTGACCAAGCTTATCAAAGAACTTGAGGAAACGAAAGGTAAGGGGAATTGCACTCCATTTTATACCAATTATGCCTTAGGCTCGGTCCATTTGCTCTGGGACGGTGAAGAACATCTGGAGAAGGCACTAAATTTGTTCCAAATAACCCTGAAGGAAAAGCCGAGCTCTCCGCTGGGGCTGTATAATCTGGGTATAACTTTGTTAAGACTAAAAAGGTATGATGAGGCCATCAAAGAACTTAAAAAGGTAATAGATATCAACCCTTCTTTCCCTGACAGTTATTATCAATTGGGCGTTGCTTACTATAGAAAGGGCGAATATAGCCTTGCCCTTAAATATCTGGAGAAGTATAAAGATTTGAAAGAGGATGAAATGGAGGTAGGGGCCTATGAATACATGGGCTTGGCCTATTTGAAGACCTTTCAGCTCCAAAAGGCGGTTAGCTGCTTTCTACGGGAGAATTACCTCTCAGAGCCAGCCTTTGCTATCTATCAAAACCTGGGCATCGCATATTTCGGCTTAAGGGAATATAGGAAGGCCAGCAAATACTTTCAAGAGGCTTTAAACTTAAGACCAAATGATATCAAACTCCTCTATGATCTTGGTATTTGCCATGAAAACCTTAAAGAAACGGAAAGGGCCTCGACAATCTTCAAAAAATTGATTAATCTCCCCGCACGGACAGAGGAAGAAAGGGACTTGGTCGAAAGGGCAAGGAGGAAGCTAGAAAAGTGAATATGGCACAAAAAGGATCATTTAGGAAATGGAACGAGGAAATGGTAAATAAGTATAATCCCGAGGACTATATCTTCCACTCAAATGTTCTCGTGAGATTAGTAGAGTTGAAGCGGTTCAGGAAAATAGTGGATTTTCTTTCCTTGAACAACATGGATGACCTTCTGGATATAGGATGTGGAAGTGGATACCTGCTAAATCAAGCGATCTGTAAACGAGGAGTCGGGGTAGACATATCTGATTTGATGGTGAGAACTGCAAGAGCAAATTGCAAAAGTAATGTAAGAAAGTTTATTGTCCAGGCAGATGTTGAAAGCCTTCCTTTTAAAAACAGGAGCTTCAATAAAATAGTTTCTACGGAGGTAATTGAGCATATCCTGCATCCCATGGCTTTGTTAAAAGAAATAGAGCGTGTCTCGAAGGATAACGCATTAATTATCATCACCATTCCTAATGAGAGATTAATCAACCGGATAAAGAGCGTAATCTTTTCCTTTGGACTTTATAAGTTCTTATTCAGGAAAGGTTATCGCCCTTCCCGGAAGATGGAAGACGAATGGCACCTCCACACCTTTAATATTAATAAGTTTAAGGAATTAATCGAAGGAAGGTTTATCATTAAAAAGACCATCGCCATTCCTACAATATTCTTCCCCTTGCGCTATATATTCCATCTGGGTTTAAAGAGGGTTTCCTAATAGGGTATCTTTTAAAAAATTTCCCATCTCAAAGGCATGGTTTTAGGCAACCAACACACCATGTTGACTTTCTTCCCTTGGGTATCTATTATGATTTAAATAAAATTGGTTCTTCTCCCATTTGGCTAGCGGAATTGAAAGGATTCAAGGGTTAAAAATGAATGGATTTGATCCTTGAGTCCCTCTTTGGGAAATGGTATTTTCATCAGAAGGGGCTGAAGGTAAATCCTCATGAGATTCTCAGGAGGGCAAAAGTGAGCACTGGGCTGGATGAGAGGGGGGCCTTGGAAAAGAGGGCTGCAGAGGATATTTTAAATTCTCAAAAGGCCATCGCCTTGACCGGTGCAGGGATTTCGGTGGAAAGCGGTGTCCCTGACTTTCGCAGTGCAGGGGGGTTGTGGAGCAAATATGATCCTGAAGAATATGCCCATATCAGTGCCTTCCGGTCTAATCCGGAAAAGGTTTGGCGGATGTTAAAGGAAATGATAGAATTGGTTATGGGTGTTGAACCTAATCCCGCCCATGTTGCCTTGGCGGAACTGGAACAGATGGGCCTTTTGAGTTCTGTGATCACCCAAAACGTGGATGGGCTTCACCAAAGGGCGGGGAGTAAAGAGGTTATAGAATTTCACGGTTCCAACCAATGGTTGGTGTGTTTGGAATGTGGGCATCGCCGAGAGACAGCCTCTCTTTCCTTAGAAGACATCCCTCCCCGATGTCCTGAGTGTGGTTTCATCCTTAAGCCAGACGTCGTCTTCTTTGGCGAACCCATCCCATGGGAGGCCCAAACCAAGGCCTTTGAGGAGGCGAGGACGTGTGATCTGGTCTTGGTAATAGGGACCTCAGCGGTGGTCTACCCTGCTGGGGGGATACCCATTGTGGCGAAGAGAAACGGGGCCAAGCTAGTAGAGATAAATATGGAGCCCACAGCCCTGACCGGTTCCGTATCTGATTATCTCCTCCAAGGACCTGCCGGTAAGATACTTCCCAAGATCGTGGAGGAGATAAGGGAGAAAATTTCTTGAAGGTATCCAGCTCGGAATCACATTTGGAGATAAAAAAGATGGATTTGCTACGGAGTTTCGTTTGACGTTGAAGGCAACGGTTTAGGATGGTATAATGGGCTTGCAATTTCAGGGTGAGGCACTGCTATATTTTGAAAGACATCGGGAAAAAGGTTGATTGAGATATAGAACCATAGGGAGAAATAAAAGAGGGATTATTGCAGAAGAACTTAAATTTTGAAGATATAGAGGAAGCTAAGGCCCTCTTTGGTCCCCATAATGATCATTTGAAGGCCATAGAGAGAAATCTAGAGGTAAAGGTACACACCAAAGGGGGAAGAATTGTTATTGAAGGGGATGAGTTAGACGTTGAGCTGGCCAGTAGGCTGTTAAGGGAACTTCAAAGGCTCTTAAATAAGGGTTATCCGATCTATGTCAGCGATATCGATTTTGCCATCCGGATCCTCTCAGGAGACAGCTCGGTCAATCTGGAGGATATCTTTCTAGATACGGTATATATCTCCTCCCAAAAAAGGGTCATTACCCCCAAGAGTGTAGTGCAAAAAGAATATATCAATGCAATCAGAAGGTATGATATGATAATAGGAATAGGGCCTGCGGGCACTGGCAAGACCTATCTGGCCATGGCTATGGCCCTTGCCTTCTTGATGAAGAAGGAGGTGAAGCGCATCATCTTGGCCCGTCCTGCTGTGGAGGCAGGGGAAAAGCTGGGTTTTCTGCCAGGGGATCTCTATGAAAAAGTCAACCCTTATCTGAGACCCCTCTATGATGCCCTTAATGACATGTTGGATTTTGATCACGCGTCAAAATTGATGGAAAGGGGAATTATCGAAGTGGCTCCCTTGGCCTTCATGCGGGGCAGGACATTGAATGATTCTTTTATAATCTTAGATGAGGCGCAAAATACCAAGCCGGAACAGATGAAGATGTTCCTCACTAGGATGGGTTTTGGCTCTAAGGTGGTGATCACCGGTGATATCACCCAGGTGGATCTGCCTGACGGGAAGACTTCAGGCTTGATCCAGATTCAGGATATCCTAAAGGGAATTAAGGGCATACAATTCATTTACTTCAGCGAGAAGGACGTCATCAGACATCACTTGGTCCAGGATATTATCAAGGCCTATGAGGGAGCCGAGATACAAGGCAGATCCATGGAGAGTTGAAGGTATGAAGACAACGGACCGGGCGAAAAGAAAGGGGGGAATCTTCCCCCTTTTACTGTTATGGGCGAAAATAAAGGGTAGACCTCTTTTGCGCACCTTCAAGAGCCCCCGTGTACAGAGGTGGCTTTTGTTGATTGTTGTCTCTTTGTCCGTTGCTACCTTCTTATCACCCACCTTAGAGGTGGCCCCTCCCAACTATAAGGTAGGAGATGTAGCTGTAAAGGATGTCATATCAGACCGCGATCTTTTGGTAAAGGACAAAACGGCCACCGAGAAAAAGAGAGAGGATGCAGCAAATAAGGTCCTCCCTGTCTATGATTATGACCCTTCGGTGATACCAGAGGTTGAAGGGGTTATACACTCTGCCTTCTCCTTAATGAGGAGATATAGGGCAGGGGAGGCGCAAAAGGGAGAAAGAGACCTAAAGGGAGAAGTGGAGGCGACTCTGGGTTTTCACCTTGCTCCTCATGAATATCAGGCCTTAAAAGATCATCGCTTTAATGGGAAGGTATTAAAAGGCATAGTAGATGTAATTGCCCCCCTGATGAACAAGGGCGTAGTGAGCAACAAGGAGCTCCTCCTGCAGGAGGAGGGGATTGTGGTGAGAGATATCAAAACTGGGGAGGAGGTGATAAAGAGGGATTTGCATTCTCTCCTCGATTACCACGAGGCCAAAGAGGTGATTAAAAAGACCCTTGAAGGTCCTCAGGTGATGGATATCCCTGCGGATCTCAGGGGGGTGATTTTGAAGGCCGCCCATAATCTCATCTTTCCCAACCTCACCTTCAACAGGCAGGAGACGAACAGGAGGAGGCAGCAGGCGCGTAACCGCGTAAAGCCTGTCCTTTTCCAGATCAAGAGGGGAGAGGTACTGTTGGAAAAGGGGGAGAGGGTGACAGAGGAGGGTCTCCTCAAACTAGAGGCCATCCGCGAAGGGTGGCACAAGGGCAATACACTGGTGATGATCTTGGGACTTATCTTTTTAACGTGTTTTTTTGTTACGACATTTTACCTATTTTCCATGAAGAACATCAAAAAGGTATCCCTTGCCAACAAGGACATTCTCTTCTTTGTCCTCGTATTAATCTCCTCTTTGGGTATGGCAAGGATTTCTGTCTTTGTCGCCGAGGCCCTTGCCAACACCTTTGCTCGGTTTCCCCTCAGCTCTTATTACTACTTCTTCCCTATAGCTGCCGGAGCCATGTTGATCAGGATAGTGCTTAATTCCGAAGTAGCCTTGGTCTACTCCATCTTTGTCAGCCTCTTCAGCGGTCTCCTATTGAGGGAGGGGATTTTCCTTCCCATATTCTATCTTATCGGAAGTATAGCAGGGGCCCACAGCGTAGCCCGCTGCGATCAGAGGTTTAATCTGATAAAAGGTGGCCTTATAGTGGGATTGACCAATCTCCTCCTCATCTCCTTTCAGGGGATGATCACCGCCAGGATCTTTGAGATAGAGGCCCTGTTTGACCTATTGATGGGATTGGCAGGGGGGGCAGTTGCCGGGATGGTTGTGGTGGGGGTGGCCCCGGTAGTGGAGTCGATATTTGGTTATACGACAGACATCAAGTTATTGGAGCTGGCCAATTTGGATCAACCGACCTTGAAGGAGTTGCTCATGAAGGCCCCGGGGAGCTACCATCACAGTATGATCGTGGGGAGTTTGGTGGAGGCAGGGGCCAAGGCCATCAACGTCAATCCGCTGCTTGCCAGGGTGAGCGCCTATTATCACGATATCGGCAAGATAAAAAAACCGCAATACTTTATCGAGAACCAAATGATAGGGAATAACCGACACGATAAGCTCACCCCTAGCATGAGCAGTTTGATCCTCGTCTCCCACGTGAAGGATGGGGTTGAGCTGGCAAAGAGGCACAAGTTGGGAAACAAGATCATCGACATCATCAGGCAGCACCATGGCACCAGACTCATCAACTATTTTTATCAAAAGGCCAAGGAGCAGGAGGATCCAGGGGTACAAGAGGTGGATGAGAGGGATTTCAGGTATCTCGGACCTAAGCCGCAAACAAAGGAGGCGGGGCTTGTGATGTTGGCTGATGCCGTGGAGGCTGCCTCCCGCACCCTGGAGAACCCCACCCCCGCCCACATCCAAGGGCTGGTCCAAAAGATCACCAATGACATCTTCATCGATGGGCAGCTAGACGAGTGTGAGTTGACCCTGAAGGATCTCCATGAGATTGCCAAGAGTTTTAATATCGTCCTCAATGCCGTCCATCACCATCGCATAGAATATCCGGAGGCTCAGCCAGAAGGGGAGAGACAGAAGAATGGAGGTGTTGGTCCAAAACCGGCAAAAGAGACAAAGGGTAAGGCCCGAAGAGGTAAAGAGAATGGCCGGAAGGATATTAAGCGACTTGGGGTGTCAAGAGAAAGAATTGAGCATCCTTCTGGTCGATGACGATGAGATAACGCAACTCAACCGAAAATATCTATCCCGAGACCATCCAACTAATGTTCTCGCCTTTGCCATGGGGGAGGGTGAGGATAGGGAGCTGAACCCATATCTCTTGGGTGATGTGGTCATATCGACGGAGACAGCCCATAAGGAGGCCCGGCAACGGGGTCTCACCGTACAGGAGGAGATGGCCCTTCTGCTCGTTCATGGGATCCTCCACCTCCTGGGTTATGAACACGAGGGTGCTCCTGAGGAGGCCGCCAAGATGCAGGCCAAGGAACAGGAGGTCCTGGCTTGTTTAGGCCTTGCAGGGAACCATCCAGAGGGGTTATAATCCTTTCCTCCTTTATAGATATATTTATACCAAAAAGTACGACAGGGATGGTAGATCTTGTATACTACCTTCATCCACCACGGCATTTCAATTTGCACAGGCTCAATCACCACCTCTCCCCCCTCTACCTTGACCAGCACCCAGTGATAGAACCCCCCCCATTCAGGGGTCTCATGTAATGGTGCTCCACCCCCAGCGGTGATCACATAATGGACCCCCTCCATGGTTGTGTGATAGTAGAGGTGGACATGGCCCATAAATACGGTATCGACCTGGTAGGAACTCATCAAGGAGAGGAATCTCGACCTCTCACCTTTGGCCTTAAAGGTGCTGTGGTAAAACCTGGAGGGATTAAAAGGGGGGAAATGCATAAAGATAAAGGTATGGCGGATCTGTGCAGGCCTACCCCTTAATCTTTCCTCAAGCCAAGATAGCTGCCTTTCCCCTAAGCCGCCGTTAATGTTTTCCAACATGATAAACCGACACCCTTTGTAATCAAAGGAATAATAAGTCGGGCCAAATCTTTTAAGGTATTCTCTTTTTCCCTCTTTATCGACCTCGTGGTTTCCGATCACTGCAAAGGTGGGAATATCCAAGGTGGAAATCATCTTAATATATTCCTCATACTGATCTTTTCTGCCAGAGAAGACAAGATCGCCCGTGTTTACCAGGAGATCTACGGGATGCCTTTTGATGTCTTGGGTGATCCTCTTGAAGATGACGTCGCAGAAGAAGGGGCCTGCCCTGTTATCACCGCCTGCCCTGTTATCACCCACCACGGCAAAGCTGAAATTTCCTCCCCCCGTTGTCTCCTTTAAGTGCGCCATGCTCCTCAAGTTTAGAGGAGAGGGATTTGCGCCAAGGCCTAGCCCATGAAGACCCTGGCAATAGAATATGGAGAAGAGGCTCAGGAAAAGGCCTAAGGCCAGGAACCAAAATAGCCTTTCATATCCTTTTTCACTCATGGGTTTCCTTCACCTTTTAACCTTCAACTACTTCTTTTCTGTTTTTGTGGATCAACACCAGGTTCCGGATGTAGATGAATGCCCCCATACTCTGCCCCACGATGAAGACGGGATCTTTGATATGGATTGCATAGGTCAAGAGGGTCAAACCTCCTAGAAGGCTGAGGTACCAAAAGTAGATGGGGATGACGCTTTTTCCCTTCTTCTCCGAG
>JAFDHG010000058.1 GCA_019308925.1 Deltaproteobacteria bacterium | reverse complement strand
TTCATGGCAATTTATGTTCAACTTGATGCTATATCTATTTAATTTGTCAAAGAGCATGGCCTGATGGCCTGAAAATAGAAAATCTATATATAAGGTTTCTGCAGTAGACTCAAGTTTATTAATCCAACCACCATCCCCACCTGCCCCGTAAGACCTTTGGTCTCTTACGGGGTTGCCAAAAGTTTTTACTGGTTGCAGAGGAACCGCCATTGTGTCTGCAAGGATGTCTTCTTCCCGCTCTTTGCCGTCGTAGGTTAGTTCATATTCTTTCTTTGTCTCAAAGGGGATAATATACCTGTAACTATCAGGAAGTGGTTTGCCTTCCTTCAGACATTTGGTTATAAACTCAATCTCTTCATTGCTGAGTTTATTCATACTTACTCCCTCAAAAAACGACAACCAAAACGACAACCAAAACGACAACCGATTTCATGCCAATATGTAGTGGGCGCCTCTCCCTTTCCCACTCAATTTAACTACTTCCAGATCCACTAATTTGGAAACTTCTTTTAGCGCAGCCTGTCTGGTGATTTTAAACATCTTTGAGATATCACCAATTGCTATTCTACCATTCTGGTTTATAAATTCTACCATCTGCATCTGTCTTTCAGTTAAAGCAATCTGTCCTCTTTTCGCCTTCCTCAACCTTTCACTACTGAGTCTAATTACCCTTTCTTTAACTGCCTCAATGCTTATATTTACCCCTTCGACAAAATATTCCAACCAGTTGGTCAGATCCAGAGTTTCTTGGTCAACGCTTTGCAATGCTCTGTAATAAGCCGGCCTATCTGAGTCATAATAATCGTCAAGGCAAAAGAACTGTTTGGTGTCAAAGCCCCGTAGATACAGAATCAAAGTTGCCAGGACTCTTGCAGTTCTGCCGTTCCCGTCAACAAAGGGATGGATTCTGACAAATTCATAATGGACTATTCCTGCTTCAAAAATGGGATCGAGCTCTTTCGCTTCTTTCGAGTTTATCCATCTAACTAAATCTCTTATTAACCTGGGCACATCTTCATTCTTTGGTGGCCTAAAAAATACCTCTCCGGTAAGTCTATTCGCCACTACGACATAACGGTTACGATAAACTCCGCAATCAGAAGGATTTTCCAATGTATCTTTAGTTAATATTTGATGAATATTTAAGATGTCTTTTTCGGTGATTTTCTCTCCCTTAGTTAGTTTACCGAGATTCCCTAATACCCTTAAATAGTTCAAAACCTCCAATTTATCCTTCCGGGTAGCCATCACCTCTCTTCCCTGGGCTAAGTCGCTTACCTGTTCCAAAGATAACCTGTTTCCCTCAATGCTAGTGGATGAATGGGCACTGTGGATTATTGCTTCACGCCTTAAAGCGACTTCCCATCTGGGAATTAAAGGTGAATTTAGAATTACCTCTCTTGCTGCAGAAATCCTGGTAAGTAACCGTACTACTCTATTTGTATATCTAAATATTGGCTTAAACATTCTTGCCTCTTTTCATACTCAAAAAATTTAGATTGTATTCTTCAATCAGTCCCTCATCGGCAAAGCTAAAATATTTATTATCGCCTACGATAATATGGTCCAAGACTTTAATTTGCATAAGATTACCAGCAAAAACTAAATCTTCTGTTATCTCTTTATCGCTCTGAGAAGGCTCAGGATTTCCCGAAGGATGATTATGAACAAAGATAAGACCGAGAGC
The DNA here is from genome assembly GCA_019308925.1 of Deltaproteobacteria bacterium. Lineage (NCBI taxonomy): Bacteria > Pseudomonadati > Myxococcota > Myxococcia > Deltaproteobacteria bacterium. Next base: position 13,403 of record JAFDHG010000058.1, on the reverse strand, counting down.
ATTGTTCCTGATCGCATTCTTTATAATCTCACGAGGGTAAACTGATGATGCATTCAATGTGCCTTCAAATAGATCTTCTATGTCTATAATTTGATTTTTCCCACCTAAGAAAATGACTTTAAAGACTTCTTTTTTCAGATCACGCATAGAATGATAAAGATAATCAAAAATTTCTCTTGAAGATTTACAGATGGGCTTTTCAAGAATCTTCTCTTTAAGAAACTCTCTGGCTACTTCCTGAATAAGTTTTATGCCAAAGGCGTTGTGAGGTCCAATTCCTTTAATCTCTTGAAGTTCTTCCATTGGTGTTTCAAGAACACCCCGAAGAGTTTTGAACTTTCTTATAGCCTCTTTTGCTTGTTGCTTGCAGTCTTTCCGAGGGGTTCCTAAGGTAAGAAGTAATTCCACAATCTCATAATCATGAAATCCCGAGATACCCGCTTTTATAAATTTCTCTCGCAATCTTCTCCGGTGACCTTCCCCTATATCTCTTGATTCTTGCATTTCCTATTACCTCAGGTATAAATTCACATAACTTGTTCATATCCGTACTTAGTATATACCTCTAAATTGGGAAGATATACGAAATTGGGATATAGCACTTATAGCCACTACACACCTTCCAATACTCAAAACCCTCACGAGGGGTTGTCCCCACCTCCGCTTCATGAAAATACCAGTTTCCACCGGGAGATTCAAGGATTCAAATCATAGGGTTCCAGGGGTCTAGGAGTCTAGGATTCTAGTGAAAGACAAACCCCTTGAATCCTTAAATCTTCCAAAAGAAGGAAATGCCTCATTAGGGGTTTCAGGAGGGTTCCGCCCACTACAGTAAAAAGCCCAAAGACACCTGAAAGTCAAAACGCCTTACAGGCTTAATTTTATCGTGAAGTATTTTCACGGTATATTTCCCCTCCTTAGATCACGATATGCTGGGATGATACCAAAGCCGTCGGCCTTCTTGACCGCCCTCTTCACGGCCTCCATAATGACGCCCTCAGCCAAGGCCCCCACGTTGTTCACATCCCCCTCCCTTCCCCCCAGGGAGAGGCCGAACACAATATCGCCGTCAAAGGTAGTATTGACCGGGGAGATGGTCTTGGCCAGTCCATTATGCGCCATCTGGGCCACCTTGATGATATCCTCTCTGTTCAGGGAGACGTTGGTGACGATCACACCGATGGTCGTATTACCCATGGGCGGCCTCCCCAGACCCTTTTTCTGGACCCCCTTCCGGAGGAGCTCGGCCGTGCTCACCAAACTAAGCCCCTCTTCATCCTCTCTGAGCCCTACGAGGATCTCACCTGTCCTCTCATCCACCACGTCCCCCAGGGCATTCACCACTACCAATGCCCCCACCACAATCCCTCCACCACCCTCCATGCTGGCTGTGCCCACCCCTCCTTTGGAAGCCCTCGGTAACTCAAAAAGCTTGCCCACCGTGGCCCCTGTGCCCACCCCTACGCTCCCCTCCTCCACTGCTCCGGATGAGGCATTGAGGCAGGCCTGATAGGCCATCTCGGCATCTGGGCGTACCCTATGATCGCCCAGGGCGAGGTCGAAGATCACCGCTGTGGGGACAATGGGGATGTGGGTGACCCCCACATCGAATCCCTTCCCCCTCTCCTCAAGGCAACGTACCACACCACCCGCCGCATCCAGGCCAAATGAGCTTCCCCCTGTGAGGAGGATGGCATGAATCCGCTGGACCAAATGAACGGGGTAAAGGGCATCCAACTGTCGGGTCCCGGCGGCCGAACCCCTAATCTCTACCCCTCCTACTGCCCCCTCCTCACAGAGGATGACCGTGCAGCCTGTCAAGGCCTCAAAGTTGCTGGCATGTCCTACACGGATTCCTTCTATATCGGTAATGGCGCTGAACATCCCTTTTCTTTTATCCTCCAAGTAACCGTCCATGACGGTTACTCTTGCTATTGATAATGAAAATAATCTCTTCCTTTTCTTGAAGCCAGCGTTGAGGGGAGCATCCCCTCAAACTCCCCCAAAAAGGTTTTCTCTTTTCGGGGGTTTCAGGGGGCGAAGCCCCCTGAAGTTGGTCCTTAAAGGTGATTGAGATTAAAAGAAATCCTGTGTTATGAAATTCCATACTCTTCCAAAGTAAGGATAGCAAAGCCCTTCTCCCCTTGTCAAACCTTCTCCTTGACATCAACCTGCATAACTGGTTAAATCAAAAAAGGAAGGCTGAATTGGGACCTCAGAGTGAATGGGTTTATATGCCGGCGTTTGGCTCGTCCAGAAGATGGGCCGTCGCTTCTATCTTTTGCAATGTGGGCTCTGTAACCGAGGTATTAGATATATGAATGCTCAGCATGTGGTAATCATAACGGGAAAAGGAGGAGTGGGAAAGACCACCATCGCCGTCAATATGGCGGTGCTCTGGGCCCAGGAGGGGTGGGAGGTGGGCCTTCTGGACGCCGACATCCACTCTCCCAATATCCCCAGAATGTTGGGCATTAAACCCCAGGGGATTGAAGGGTTGGTGGAGGGGATAGAACCTGCCTCTCCTATGGAGGGACTCAAGGTAGTCTCCATGGCCCTCTTTCTGCACAATCAGGAGACACCCATTGCGTGGCGCGGACCCATCAAACAAGGGGTGATCAAACAGTTCATCTCCGATTCCCACTGGGGGGAGCTAGATTTTCTCATCGTCGATCTGCCCGCTGGAACGGGAGATGAGGCCATGAGCGCCGTACATTTCCTCAAAGGGGTGGCCGGGGCCCTGATCGTCACTACACCTCAAGCCCTATCGTTGTTGGAGGCCCAAAGGACGGCCTCCTTCTTCCGCCAGCTCCATGTTCCCGCCATCGGTTTAATAGAAAATATGGTCGACTTCACCTGCCCCCATTGTGAAAGGCCCTTAACCCCCTTTGGTAAAGGTGAAGGCGAAAGGGTGGCCAAAGATTTGGAGATGCCCTTTTTGGGGAGGATACCGGTTGACCCTGAGGTGTCGAAATGCAGTGATAAGGGGGAACCGTTCATCACCTCCTTCCCCCGATCGAAAACCGCCAGCAAGTTGAGTGAGATAGGCCAGCGGTGCAAGGAACTGATAGAAGAAGGGGTGCGGCTCACCCTGGTGACACAGGTTTTATATAAATAAAAAGGAGATCATCATGGATCTTATGGAGGCCATCAGGGGGAGGAGATCAGTGAGGGCCTATAAGGGAGATCCGGTCCCCGAAGAGAAGTTAAGGGGTGTTCTGGAGGCCGTTCGATGGGCACCCTCTTGGGCCAATACCCAGTGCTGGGAGGTCACTATAGTCAGGGAGGAGGAGACCAAGAGGAGGTTGGCCGATGTCTTCCCTATGGGGAACCCTGCCCGGAAGGGGATCTTACAAGCCCCCCTCACGCTGGTATTTTTAGGTATCGAGGGGAAAGCTGGCTTTAAAAAAGGGGAGGCCTGTACTGACAAGGGGGATTGGTATATGTTCGACGTCGCCCTCGCCATGCAGAACCTCTGCTTGGCCGCCCATGCCATGGGCCTCGGAACGGTGATTGTCGGCTACTTCGATGCTGCAAAGGTGGCGGAGATCCTTCAAGTCCCTCAGGGGAGGGCAGTGGTGGCCATGACCCCCCTCGGCTTCCCAGAGGAGGCTCCATCGTCCCCCAAGAGGAAGGAGATCGAGGAGTTCGTCTATTATGAAAAATATGGGAGGCGCTAAAGGGTGAGGAGACAGAGGCGTTTTTGCCCCTTATGTGGTGGGGAGTTGGAGAAGGTCTTCCGCCATGGAAAGGTGAGGCTATATTGTGGGAGGTGTGACACGATACACTATGAAAACCCCCTTCCGGCCACTGCATCTCTGGTCCTCGATGGTGATGGTCAACTCCTCTTGGTCAAAAGGGGAATGGACCCGGGCAAGGGGAAGTGGGGCCTCCCCGGAGGCTTTGTGGAGGCGGACGAGGCCCCTGGTGAGGGTGTATTACGGGAGTTAAAGGAGGAGACCGGTTTGACCGGAGAAGTGGAGAGGTTAATAGATGTGGTCTATGAAGATAGCCCCTTTTATGGCCCCTTGATCATCATCGGCTACAAGGTCACCCCCATGGGGGGAGATTTGATGGCAGGGGATGACGCCGTAGAGGTAAGGTATTTCCCTCTAAATGGCCTCCCCAGAGTGGCCTTTGACTCGCACCAGACCCTTATTGAGAAGATAGAAAGGATAGGAAATTGAAGTACACCTATGGCCCCGTTCCCTCCAGACGCTTGGGGATATCCCTAGGGGTGGATCTGGTCCCGAAAAAGGTCTGCACCTATAATTGCATTTACTGCCAGATAGGGAGAACTACCCTCCAGACCATTGAGCGCCAAGAGTATTTTCCCGCCCAAGCCATCCTCCATGACGTGAAGGAGGCCATCAAAGAGTGGGGAGACGATGTGGACTATATCGCCATCTCCGGCTCAGGGGAGCCCACCCTCAACCTCAAGATAGGTGAGGTGATCCAGGGTATAAAGGGGTTGACCTCATGCCCATTGGCCGTTATCACCAATGGTTCCCTCCTCTGCCTTGAGGAGGTGAGGAGGGACCTTCTTCTGGCCGATGTGGTCATGCCGTCGCTGGATGCCGTCACCCCCCATGTCTTCCGCACCGTTAACAGACCCCATTCCTCTCTGGAGATCAAGGAGGTCATCCAAGGATTGGCCGATTTCAGGAGGGAGTACAGGGGACAGATCTGGCTGGAGGTCCTTTTGTGCAGGGGGGTAAACGATGGACCGGGGGAGATAAAGAGACTAAAAGAAGTCATCCGCACCATCCAACCCGACAAAGTACAGCTCAATACGGTAGTGAGGCCTTCGGTGGAGGATTATGCCTTCCCCCTCACCCCCAGCAAGATGGAGAGGATTAAGGCGGCTCTGGGGAATGGTGCAGAAATCATTGCAGAGTTCGAGGGGCATGGACACAAGATACCCTGGGAAAATCTAGAGGAGAAGGTGATACGCCTCATACAGCGCAGGCCGGTGACCCCGGATGACCTCTCTAAGACCCTAGGTGTCCACGATCTGGAGGTCACGAAGATCTTGGATAAACTTACCAAGGAAGGAGCGATCAAATATCGGGTCTTCAATCAGAGACTATATTATGAGGTGGCCAACAGGGTCTCGTAACCCTTTTCTTTTAAAATCTAAAAAATTCTGATAGTTTTTATATCCAAATTGACCTTGCATACCGCCCAATTCAGCAGTAAAATTCCCTATCGATCTCGGCAGACCTCAAAACTCCATTGCAGGATAAATCAAGTAGAGTTTAGGGCTTGCCCCTGATCTACATAAGCATATTCTTTTGTCTCAGAGGAGGGGAGATGATCAAAGACCAAATCGCTTGGCAGGGCGTAAGAGACGAGGCAGTGGAGGTCCTCAGTGCATACATCAAGATCAACACCACCAACCCCCCAGGGAACGAGATGGAGGCAGCCCGCTACCTGGAGGGGATATTGAGCAAAGAGGGAATCAATACCACCATTTATGAACCCATCACCCAACGGGCCAACCTCATGGCCGTCTTGCCCGGGGAAGGGACAGAGGCGCCGATGATCCTCCTCAACCACATGGATGTGGTTCCCGTGGAGGAGGACAAATGGGAGTTAGACCCCTTTGGCGGAATCGTCAAGGATGGCTATATCCATGGGCGCGGTACCATCGACATGAAGGGTAAGGGCGTAGCAGAGCTGATGGCCATGCTCTTGCTGAAGAGATACAAGATCCCATTGAAGAGGGATATCATCTTCTTGGCCACCGCCGACGAGGAGGCCGGAGGGAGGTGGGGGGTCAAGTGGATGCTGGAGCGAGAACCCCGCCTGAAGGAGGCAGCCTTTGTTCTCAACGAAGGGGGTACCATCCTCTTGCGGGAAAATGGTGAGGTAGATCACTATGAGATAGCGACGGCCCAGAAGGTGGTCTCTCAGTTCACCTTGAGGGCGAGAGGAAGATCGGGCCATGGCTCCAGGCCCCATGGTGATAGTGCCAATGTCAAGTTGATCAGGGCCCTCAGCCGGGTGGTGGAGTGGGAGGCCCCTTTTGTGATAATTCCGCTGGTAAAAAAATACTTCGCCAACCTGGCCAAGCTCAAACCCCCTGAGGAGGCGAAGGGGTATCAAGATATAGAAGGGGCCTTACGCGACCCCTCCTTTGCCGAGGTCTTTACCGCCAACCCGAATTACAACGCCATGGTGAGAAATACCTTCACGCCCACCATCTTAAGAGCGGGAAACAAGGTAAACGTTATCCCCTCGGAGGCCGAGGCAGTCTTTGACTGTCGCATCCTCCCTGGGACCTCCGGCGAGGACCTCTTCGCTCAACTCCGGGAGGTCATCGGGGATAAGGAGATAGAGATATCCTCCCTGCCGGACTTCGAGAGCCACTCCCTCCCCCCTTCTCCTACAGACAACGAGCTTTATAAGGCCATCTACAAAGTGGCTCAGAGGAAGGACCCTGACTGCATGGTCACCCCCTTTCTCATCACCGGGGCCACTGACAGCCGCTTTTTCCGGGAGGTGGGGGTACCCTGCTACGATTTCTCCCCTTTTCGCCTGATACAGGAGGAGTTAAAATCAGTCCACGGTCATAATGAACGGATATCTATAGAAAACTTGGGCTTCGCCTGCGAGGTCATCTTCGAGATCGTGCAAGAGGTGGCCGCTGGGTGATGGCGATCATCTCCCGCACCGCCCTCTCCATTCCCACCAATACTGCCCGGGCCACGATGCTGTGACCTATGCTCAATTCCTCTATCTCTGGGATATCGGCTATCCTGCTCACATTGAAGTAGTTGAGACCATGCCCGGCCTTCACCTCCAGGCCGAGGCCATGGGCCTCCTTGACCGCCACCATCACCTTCTTTAGTTCCTCGTCCACCTCCTGAGGGGTCCTGGCCTCACAATAGAGGCCAGTATGGATCTCAATGGCATCAGCCCCTACCTCATGGGCAAGCCTTATCTGTTTCAGGACGGGGTCGATGAAGAGGCTCACCTTTATCCCTGCCCCCTTTAAGATCTTTACCACCCCCCCTATCCTCTCCCGGTTTTTCAGGACATCGAGCCCCCCTTCGGTGGTCAACTCCTTCCTCCCTTCGGGGACCAGGGTCGATATATCTGGCCTTATCTGGGAGGCGATCTCCACCATCTCATCAGTGGCAGCCATCTCCATGTTCAAGCTCGTTTTGACGGTCTCCCTCAGGATCCGTAGATCCCTGTCCTTGATATGCCTCCTGTCCTCCCTCAGGTGGACCACTATACACTCCGCTCCCGCCAGCTCAGCTAGGCCAGCGGCAATCACCGGGTCTGGATAAGTAATCCCCCTTGCCTCCCGTAAGGTGGCCACATGATCGATGTTTACCCCTAATCTCGGCAAGATAAACCTCCTATCCCAAGGTATTTTGAACTGTCTCAGCCATGGAATCTGCCATCCTGGATATCTTCACCTCTTCCGCAAAAGATCTTGATCCCCTTGTCGTAAAAGGGGTTGTGGGAGGCGGAGATGACCACCCCCGCACACCATCTGTACCAAACAACTCCCTCATTTTCCCCCTTTCTCCCCCTTAATCTCAACGATGACCTTAACCCTCTTTTCCACCCCTTTTTTTAATCTTAGGTCGGTGAGCCTAAGGGGCACCTCGACCTTTACGGTCTCTTTAAGACCAGAGATGTCTACCTCCTCGGTCGACACCTCCCTGAGCTTGATCAACTGAGTGTGTGCCCCCTGCAGATTGATATAGGAAGGATCGACAGAGATCTTGATGACTCGATGACCCTTTGCAGGCCTCCCCTTCACCAGGGCCTTGACGCGCACTATCTTGTCCGCTATCCTGTCGAGGTCAACCTTGACAGAGGAGGGGCTTATCTGGGTAACCTTTAGACCTTGGGGTACATTTAAATTGTTAGGAAGTATGTCAAAGGAGTTCGGCCCGGGCTTGGCGCGGGAAAGATCAACTTTTGCCCTGATCTCTCTGGTGGAAAGCCTCTCCAACTGCGAAAGGGGACCATTGATGCGCACATTTATGGCCTCCTCGGTCACACGGGTGACGATGAGGCGCGAGGGGAGGCGATACAGCTCCAAAGGCACCACCAACCCTACCTCCCCACCCCTCTCGCTCTTGACAAATAGCCACAGGATAACGGCAAGGATGAGGGCAATGATCTTTAAGACTGGATTTTGGGTAAAAATTTTCAAATTCATCGCCTTATCTTAACGAAAATCGATGTCTTTTCTTCTTGCTGCCGACAAAGAGGTTGTATAAAACCCGTCTAAGCCCACTGGCATCCAGGTTTCTCGTCAACTTTCCAGCAATGGCCACGGAGATGACCCCCTTCTCCTCAGAGACCACGATGACCACAGCGTCGGTCTCCTCAGAAAGGCCCAGGGCCGCTCGATGACGGGTCCCCAGGGTCTTGAGCACGCGCGGGTTGGCGCTCAAGGGTAGAAAACAGCGGGCAGCCGTCAATTTGCCCCTTTGAATCAGGATGGCTCCGTCGTGAAGGGGAGAAGGAGGGGAAAAGATGGTGGTAATCAGTTCCTTTGTTACCTTGCCATCTATGGTTACGCCCACCTCCACGTGTTTGTCCGCCTCGGCCTCCCTCTCCAAGACAATTAATGCCCCTATCTGCCTCCTGGCCATACTGAGGGCAGCATCAATGATCTCGTCTAGAATCGGCGCACCATAAGGGGAATACGCCCCGAAAAAAAAGGGGTTCTTGCCCACCGTGGAGAGGGCACGGCGGATGTCATGCTGGAATATCACCACGATGATCAGGATGATGGAGCTCAGGAAACTGTTCAAGATCCAGTGCAGCGCCATCAATCTCCCCTTTTGGGAGATCAGGAAGGCGAGGATGAGCAAGACCAGACCGATGAGCATCTGCAGCGACCGGGTCCCGCGGAGCAGCAGGATGATCCAGTAAATCACCGCTGCAACGATGAGGATATCCACGGCGTCCTGCCACCTGAAATAGGCAAAGGCCTCCTCTATCCCCATCATCTCCTTTATACCTCTTCATTTATAATGGCGTCCACCATATCGACCACCTGCCTGGTCGGGGCCACGTCATGGGCCCTCACGATGTGGGCACCTTTCATAGCAGAGACGGCTACTGTCGCCAGGGTACCTATCTCCCTCTGATGCACCTCAAGGTCCAATACTGCACCGATAAAAGACTTGCGAGAGGTCCCAATCAAGAGCGGTCTTCCAAGGATATTGAGATCACCGAGACGGTTGAGGATCACGACATTGTCCTGGACCCTCTTCCCGAACCCAATACCTGGATCAACGATCACCTGTTGGGGGTCTACCCCCGCCTTCTCGGCCTCCTCTATCCCCTTGCGCAGATAGGCGATGATCTCCCCCATAAGGTCTTCATAATGGGGGTTCTGCTGCATCGACTTTGGGGTCCCCTTTATATGCATAATGACCAGAGGGGAATCGTATCTGGCGGCTACATAGGCCATCTGCGGATCAAAGCGCAGACCACTTATGTCATTGATCATCTGGGCCCCAGCCTCGATGGCCCTCTCGGCCACCTGCGACTTATAGGTGTCCACCGAGATGGGGATCTCGAGACGGGAGGTCAGCCCCTCTATGATGGGGATGACCCTCCTCAATTCCTCCTCAAGGGGGAGGGGATCAGAGCCAGGCCTGGAAGACTCCCCTCCCACGTCGATGATGTCTGCCCCTTCCTCGGCCATCTTTAGACCGTGCTCGATGGCCCTTGCTGGTTCAAAGAAGAGCCCCCCATTGGAAAAGGAGTCCGGGGTGACGTTTAAGACGCCCATCAGCAAGGTCCGCTCCCCTAATCTCAGCTCTCTGTCCTGGCAACGCAGTAAAAATGTCCTTCTGCCCCCATTAGAGAGAGGATTCATGCCAATGCCCCTCCATAGATGATCTGATCGATCTCATCGCCTGTGAGGGACTCCCTCTCTAACAGCGTTTGGGCCAACTTGTGCAAGGTATCGATGTTTTTCTTGAGGATCTCCTTGGCCCTCTCGTAACACTCCATCACGATCCTCTTTATCTCCCTATCTATCTCCTGGGCGGTCATCTCGCTGTAGTCCCGGTGCTGGGCAATCTCCCTGCCGCGGAAGATCTGCTCCTCCTTCTGGCCAAAGGCAAGGGGCCCCAAAGAATCGCTCATCCCCCACTCGCATACCATCTTCCTGGCCACCTCTGTTGCCTTCTCGATATCGTTTCCCGCCCCGGTGGTGAAACGCTGCAGGACCAGCCCCTCTGCTGCCCGCCCCCCCATCAGGGTAGTGATATTGGTGATGAGATAGTCTCTGGAATAAATATGTCTCTCATCAAGGGGCAACTGCTGAGTAATCCCTAGGGCATGACCCCTGGGGATAATGGTCACCTTATGGATAGGATCAGATCCGGGTACCAGCTTGGCCACCAGGGCATGCCCTGCCTCGTGGTAGGCAGTATCTTTTTTCTCCTCCTCACTGATGATCATGCTCCGCCGCTCCGTCCCCATCATTACTTTATCCTTGGCCTGCTCTAGATCCTGCATGTCTATAACCTTTTTATTCTGCTTGGCAGCCAGCAGAGCGGCCTCGTTCACCAAATTTTCTAAATCGGCCCCGGTGAACCCTGGTGTGCCCCTGGCCAACACCTTCAGATCCACGTCATTGGCGAGGGGGCTGTTCCTGCTATGCACTTTTAGGATTTGCTCCCTTCCCTTTATATCGGGGATGGGGAGCATTACCTGTCTGTCGAAACGTCCAGGGCGAAGGAGGGCCGTGTCCAAGATATCGGGTCTGTTGGTGGCAGCAATTAAGATGATCCCCTCATTGACCTCAAAACCGTCCATCTCCACCAGGAGCTGGTTCAGGGTCTGCTCCCTCTCGTCATGACCTCCACCGAGGCCGGCCCCCCGGTATCTCCCCACCGCATCTATCTCATCGATGAAGATGATACAGGGGGTGCTCCTCTTGGCCTGTATAAAGAGGTCTCTCACCCGCGAGGCCCCCACCCCCACAAACATCTCCACAAAGTCAGAGCCGCTGATATTGAAGAAGGGGACATCTGCCTCCCCAGCAATGGCCCGGGCGAGAAGAGTCTTGCCGGTACCTGGGGGGCCTACCAACAGAACCCCTTTGGGTATCCTCCCTCCCAGCTTGGTAAATCTCTGAGGATCTTTCAAAAACTCGATGATCTCTGTTACTTCCTCCTTTGATTCCTCTATCCCGGCCACATCTTTGAAGGTAACCTTCTTGTCTTGGTTCTTGAGGAAGATCTTTGCCCGGCTCTTTCCAAAGGACATGGCCTTGCCGCCCCCTATCTGCATCTGCCTCATAAAAAAGATCCAAACCCCGATCAATAGGAGCATGGGAAGCCATGAGATCAAAACAGAGTGCCAAACGGATGATTCATTCTCGGGTTTGGCCGCTATCTCGATGCCCTTCTCACGCAGCATCTTGACCAGATCAGGATCGTTGGGGGCGAAGGTCTTAAAAGAGGCCCCGCTCAGGAACTTGCCCGATATCTTGTTCCCCTGTATGGTGACACTGGCCACCTCGCCTGAGGCTACTGCGGTGACGAATTCGCTGAAGACTATCTCCTTCTCCTTTTTCCCTTTAGGGGAAAAGGAGTTGAAGAGAAGGATCATCATTAACCCGAGGATCAACCAAAAGATCAAACTCTTATGTATCTGGCCCATTATTACCTCACAATACCATTCTTTTAATAGATATATATTAAATTAATAACATAATTTAGAAGATTTATCAACAAAAATGGGGAAATAAACTCATCAAACTTCCTCTCCCTGACACCCTTTGCAAAAGGGGTTGACAAAACTGAGGGGAAGAACTAGATTATCTGTAAGATCGCGGGGTGGAGCAGTCTGGTAGCTCGTCGGGCTCATAACCCGAAGGTCGGTAGTTCAAATCTACCCCCCGCTACCAAGGATTTTGAGGGGTTAGCAAATTGCTAGCCCCTTTTTTTTTGCTTTCTCGCCCCATTGCTCCCTAAGGCTTGAACTAAAACAGTGTCTAAATGCCTTCTGTTGACAAGATGAGGGATTCCTGTTATTTAGAAAATACGATAAGGACATGATCCATATTTAGGTGCCCTCTGCGGAGGGTTAAAAGGGAAGCAGGTGCAAATCCTGAGCGGGCCCGCCTCTGTGAGCGCTGATGAAACCTGCATAAGGCCACTGTCCTGGTAATCCGGGATGGGAAGGTGCAGGAAGTAGGATGATGCGCGAGCCAGAAAACCTGCCTAAATATGCTTCACGTTAGGTCTTCGAAGGTAAGACTGTGAAGGCATAGAGGTTTCGGATCCCCGGTTTCCTTCTGAGACCGGGGATTTTCTATAGGGCCAAGGTTAGAAGGAAAAAGAACTCTAAAGGGGAGAAACCTATGTGGACCTTCTTTGTCAGGGGCGGACCCATCATGTATCCGCTGTTGATCTGCTCCCTCATTTCCCTCGCCATCATTGTGGAGAGGATCATCTTCTGGCTGGATGCGGAGAGGGGGAGGGATAAGTTTTTGATCAGTGAGATCTTAAGGCTGACCGAAAGGGGGCTATATGAGGAGGCGGCCCAGCGGGTCAAGGATTCTAAGGACTACATTGCTAGGGTGTTGATGGGGGGGATCGTTCATCGAAATTACTCCCTCTCACAGGCTATGGAGATGGGTGCTGAGGAAGAAATAAAAAGGATGAAAAAGAACCTCAATATCCTCGACACCATTATCACCTTGGCCCCGCTTTTGGGTATTCTGGGCACAGTCATCGGGATCATCAATTCCTTTCACCTCTTGGGGGCGGCAGGGATAGAAAGCCCCAGGGTGGTCACCGAAGGAATCGCCCAGGCCCTCATCACCACGGCCACAGGATTGGCCATCGCTATCATGACCCTGATCCCCTACAACTATTTCCTCTCCCGCATTGAGCGTGCTACTAGGGAAATGGAAAAATTTGCCAGCAGCCTGGAGCTCACCTTCGAGCGACAGAGGAATCTTATGGTCCCATGGACTTCAGACAGGAGAAAAGATGAGGGTCAAACGGGGGTTCAATAGAAGGCCCAGGATCGAGATGATCCCCCTCATCGATGTGGTCTTCCTGCTGCTGGTCTTCTTCATCTACTCCATGCTCTCCATGACCATCCACCGAGGGCTCCCCGTGCACCTGCCCGCAGCCTCCACCTCTCAAGTGGACAAGCAAGAGTTTATCTCCGTCACCTTACAAAGGGATGGAAGGCTTTTCTTGGAGGATAAAGAGGCAGATCTGCATTCCCTCCCCTCACTCCTAACTATGGCAAAGGAGAAGGACCCCGATATCAAGGTCTACCTGCGGGCGGACAAGGAGGTGAGTTATCAGAGGGTGGTGGAGGTCTTGGACCTAGTCAGATCAGCAGGTATCTACAAGCTTGCCCTGGAGACCCAATGGAAAAAGAGATAA
>JAFDHG010000057.1 GCA_019308925.1 Deltaproteobacteria bacterium | reverse complement strand
ATTGAGTACTTCAATCCTGAAGATCCCCATTTTTTCTCCCGGTATCAGATGATCTACCTCCAGGGGGAGGAAGAGACCCCCCGACCCTATCGGCCCATCAAGGTTCGTCCTCAAAAGAAGTTCATCCTGGCCAAGCTGGATGGGGTCTGGACCAGGGAGGAGGCAGAGAGTCTAAAGGGAGATTGGGTCTTAGTTGATTCCGAAAAACTCCCCCCTTTGGGAGAAGATGAATATTATTGGTACGAGATCTTGGGGATGCAGGTATTTACGGAAAAAGGGGGTGACGTGGGGGAGGTAAAGGAGATTTTCCCCACAAAGAGCAACGACGTCTATGTGGTGAGAAAGGGTGAGAAGGAGTTTCTGATCCCCGCCATCAAAGATGTGATCGTTGAGATAGACAAGGATACCCGCAAGATGGTCATCCACCCCTTGGAGGGACTTTTAGAGGAAGATGATCTTTGATATCCTCACCCTATTCCCCGAGATGTTTTACTCCCCTTTGAAACATAGCATCATCGGGAAGGCCCGCGAAGAGGGTTTAATCAATGTCAACCTCATCAACATCAGGGACTATGCCGAGGGAAAGCACTGGGTGACCGACGATTACCCCTACGGTGGTGGGAAGGGAATGATTATGAAACCGGAGCCCATCATCAGAGCGGTAGAGGCGATCAGGCCCGAGGATCCTGGGGCACGGGTTATCCTGATGACCCCTCAGGGGATACCCCTTAAGCAGGAGGTGGTGAAGAGACTCGCCCAACTATCCCATCTCGTCCTGATATGCGGGAGATACGAAGGAGTAGACGAACGGGTGAGGGGTTTTGCAGATGAGGAGATCTCCATCGGTGATTATGTCCTCACAGGTGGGGAGCTTGCGGCTTTGGTGCTGATCGACGTGGTCTCCAGGCTGATCCCTGGAGTCTTGGGGGATAAGGGGGCACCTGAGGATGATTCCTTCTCACAGGGGTTGCTCGAATATCCCCAGTACACTCGACCGAGGGAATTCGAGGGAAGGAAGGTTACGGAAATCCTCCTCTCCGGTGATCATCGGGCCATTGAGAGGTGGAGAAGACGGGAAGCCTTGCGCAGGACCTGGGAGAGGAGACCTGATCTGCTGGCTAGGGCCGAGCTTTCCGAGGAGGATCTGAAGATCCTCGAGGAGCTGAAGGGGGATTGAGGAAATTAGAGAGTCCCTTTGATTATATACATATCGCACTAGTTCACTATCCTGTCTACGATCGACAGGGGAGGGTGATCGCCACTGCCCTGACCACCATAGATATTCATGACTTGGCCCGGCTGGCCAGGACCTATGGGCTGGGAGGTTTCTACGTGGTTACCCCTTTGCGATCGCAACAGGAATTGGCAAGACGACTTATCGATCACTGGGTGACGGGGAGGGGGGCGGCATATAATCCGACCAGAAAAGAGGCCCTTTCCCTGATAAGGATGGCTGGCGATCTGGAGGGGGTCTTGAAGGGGATTGAAGAGGAGGGAGGCCGGGGGGTAAAGACGGTGGCGACAGCGGCCAGGCCTTACGCGGGGGCAAGGTCCTATAGGGAGATGGCCGATCTCCTCCAAAAGAGGGGGAACAACCCCTATATCATCCTCTTCGGGACAGGTTGGGGGCTGACGCGGGAGATGGTCGAGGGATCCAATTATATACTGGAACCAATAGAGGGAAAAGGGTATAATCACCTGTCCGTCCGAACAGCGGCTGCTATTATCTTGGATAGACTCTTTGGAGGGGAACTAAGATGAACGCCATAGAGAGTGTAGAAAAAGAGCACCTGCGAATGGATATCCAGGAGTTCAAGGCAGGGGATACGGTTAAGGTCCATTTCAAGATCCAGGAGGGGGATAAGGTGAGGACTCAGGTATTTGAAGGGGTGGTCATTCGCAAGCGGAGGGGAAACACCAGGGCCACCTTCACCGTTAGGAAGGTCTCCTATGGAACCGGGGTGGAGAGGATCTTCCCCTTATACTCCCCCTACATCGACAAGATAGAGGTGGTAAGCCGGGGCCGCGTCCGCCGTAGCCGCCTTTATTACCTGCGCGAACGGAAGGGAAAGGCGGCCCGGATCAGAGAAAAAAGATAACGGAAAGGGGATGAAAAAGGGAGATCCAGCGACCCCTGACCAGGATTCTCCGGAGGAGTTTCTAAGCACCCAGAACTACAGATGGATAGCAGGGGTGGATGAGGCGGGAAGGGGACCCCTTGCTGGTCCTGTGGTGGCGGCAGCGGTCATAATCCGCACAGGGGAGGAAATCCCTGGGGTGCGAGACTCCAAAAGGCTTACCCCTGGGCAACGAGAGCAATTATACCAGGCCATCACCTCCCGTGCCCTCAGCTGGGGGGTGGGGATAGTGGGGCCCCGGGATATAGAAAGGCATAACATCCTGCAGGCTACCATCAAGGCGATGAAGGAGGCTGTCCTGTGCCTGGATCCATTGCCCGATTTCCTCCTGATAGATGGTATTTCCCCTATCCCCATTGATATCCCCCAGAGGTCCTTAAAAAAGGGGGATGACCTTTGCCCGTCCATTTCTGCGGCTTCCATCTTGGCCAAGGTCACCCGGGACAGGTTGATGCTGGAATACCATCGTATCTATCCCCAGTATAATTTTGCCTGCCATAAAGGATACCCCACCAGGGAACATCGAGAGGTCATCCGTAAGTACGGATGTTGTGAGATCCATCGAAGGACCTTCAAAGGCGTAAAAGAGTATATAAGAGGCTAGGAATGAGGGACAAAAGGAAGGTCCTGGGGGGGAGGGGAGAGGACCTAGCCGTCAGGTATCTCCAAAAGAAGGGTTATAAGGTCATCGAGAGGAATTACCGTTGCCTTTTGGGGGAGATCGACCTCATCGCCCGAGACAAAGAGACCTTGGTCTTCGTTGAGATCAAGGCCCGTAGCTCGTCAGGGTTCGGCCTTCCCCAGGAGGCGGTAGGTCGATTCAAGCAGAAAAAACTCATTCAGGTGGCGAAGGCCTATATTGTAGAGCACCACCTGAAGGAGGCCATCCCCGCTCGCTTCGATGTGGTGGCCATCCAACTTACCCCTTCCGGCGCGGAGATAGAGCTGATCAAAGACGCCTTTCAGGTATGATAAGCAGAATACCACCTTCCGCACAATTTTTCCCCTTTATCTCCATCCTATTTACCCCGGTGCTTCTTTACTCTCCCCAATAGTGCTGGGAGGATCTCGCCGGCCTTACCGATAAGAGATTCATCCACGGTTGAGGAAATAGAGGTAGGGTCTTTATTTACCTCCACCACAAAGGCCCCCTGGCGTTTGGCCATAAGCGGAAAGGAGGCCACAGGCTGGACCACGGCAGACGTCCCTACAACTAAGAGGAGATCACACTCCTCTATCAGGCGGTATGAACGGGCCAAATCTCCTTTATCCAGAGATTCCCCGAACCACACCACATGGGGACGCAACAGGGCCCCGCACTCACACCTGGGGGGGATCTCCGGCAAGGGGACGCGGTAGTCCTCCCTCACCTTTCCCTCCCTTACGCACCGCAACTGCCAGAGGTTGCCGTGGATCTCGATGATCTTGGTGTTTCCCGCCCGGCGGTGCAGTCCATCCACGTTCTGTGTGATAAGGAAGAAGTGAGGGAAGATCTGTTCCATCTCAGCAATGGCCGTGTGTCCTGGGTTGGGCTCGGCCTCGGTGATGATCCCCCGACGCCAATCGTACCACTCCCAGACCAGTTTTGGATTGGTCTGAAAGGCATAAGGGGTGGCCAGTTCCTCCACGCGGTATCTCCTCCAGAGCCCATCCTCCCCCCTAAAGGTAGGAATACCACTTTCGGCCGAGATCCCCGCGCCGGTGAGGACCACGACCTTTTTAAATGGCTGAAACTCATTTATCAAACTGTCGGAGAACTCCATCTCTCCCTCTTCATGGGTTCTATATCACCCCTGTCATCCTGATGTCAATGGACTTTCGTAGCGTTCAGCGATCAGAATTCAGTTTTTTGGTGAAGTATGCAAGCATGCCCTTCACCTCAGTCAAGTCATTGGCAAGAAATCCGTCTCTGGGCTCTTCAGTAAGCTGATTGCTGAGTGCTGTGCGCTTACGGCTTTTTCTTATTCCCTCGACGGCAAAGGGAAAACTTATGATGATAAGGGAACAGACGACCGCCAACGCCTCTTGCTTCTTCCAGATTCCTTCGGCCCAGAGTGGGCGTAGGGTTGACTTTTAAGGACAAAAAAAGTATGGTTATTGATAATACAGAGAAATAGATTCCCTGCAATCCCTGACAATAATTTGAGATATTAGAAGAGATTACAAAGGCACAAAGAAGGTAAATGAGCCCTCAAAAAGTGCATAATTTCCCGATCCTTATATTAATACGAGAGGTTGTTGAACGACCTCAAAGGGAGGGAGCTTTCTTATGAGAAAGTACGAGGTGGAAAAGACCAGGAATGTCGGGATGTTCGGCCACGGCAGCGATGGTAAGACATCTCTGGCAGAGGCAATCCTCTTCAACACCGGGATGAATACCCGTATGGGCAGGGTGGACGATGGATCTTCTATCCTCGATTTTGAGCCCGAGGAGATAAATCGCAAGATATCCACCAGCTCAGCTATCGCCCACTATGAATGGAACAAACATCGGGTGGTTTTATTGGATACCCCAGGGGATGCCAATTTTATCTTCGATGCAAAGGCGTGCATGCATGTGGTAGAGGGGGGGGTCATCGTTATCGGGGCCAACTCTGGGGTCAAGGTCCAGACTGAGGCCGTGTGGGCGGAGGCCAACGCCCTGCAACTACCCCGTATCATCTTTATCAGCAAAATGGATATGGAAAGAGCAAGGTTCGCCGAGACCCTGGAGGACATCAGGGAGAATTTGGACGACCTCCATGCCCTCCCCGTTCAGCTTCCCATCGGACATGAGAAGGACTTTAAGGGGGTAATCGACCTCCTGCGCAATAAGGCCTAT
The DNA here is from genome assembly GCA_019308925.1 of Deltaproteobacteria bacterium. Lineage (NCBI taxonomy): Bacteria > Pseudomonadati > Myxococcota > Myxococcia > Deltaproteobacteria bacterium. The sequence goes on along the minus strand of JAFDHG010000057.1, from coordinate 10,316 downwards.
ATCTATGAGGGGGATGAGAGTGGAAGGTACCGGGAAGAGGAGGTCCCCTCAGAGATGGCCGGGGAGGCGGAGCAGCAACGGGTAAAGACCATCGAGACCCTGGTAGAGATGGATGACGAGATCATGGAGAAGTACTTGGAGGGGGAAGAATTGAGCCTGCCGGAACTCTACCGTTGTCTGAAGAAGGGAACCTTAGAGGGTAAATTCACCCCTGTGGTCTGCGGTTCCTCAATAAAAAATATAGGGATCCAGCCCCTTTTGGACCTGATCAACACCTGTCTCCCCTCTCCTTCAGAAGTAGAGCCGAGACATGGTAAGAACCCCCGAACTGGGGAGCTCGAGACCAGAGAGGCCAAAGAGGATGCCCTTTTCTCCGCCTATGTCTTTAAGACCATCGCCGACCCCTTTGCCGGCCGTCTGACCATCTTCCGGGTCTACTCGGGGAATATCAGCGCAGATACCACCCTCTATAATTCCACCAAGGGCATAAAGGAGAGGGTGGGGCAGATCTTCATACTCCAGGGGAAAAAACAGGAGCCCGTCGGCTTCGCTGCCCCCGGGGATATAGTGGCGGTGGCCAAGCTCAAGGAGACCACCACTGGTGATACCTTTTGTGACGAGAAGAATCCCATTCTCTTTGAAGGGACATTCCCTCCACCCCCAGTCATTTCCTATGCCATCAGGCCCAAGGCCAGAGGGGATGAGGAGAAGATCGCCACCTCCTTGCATAAGCTTATGGAGGAGGACCCCACCATAAACGTCACGCGAGATGGACAAACCAAAGAGATCATCCTCTCCTGTGTGGGGCAGGTCCATGTGGATGTAGTGGTGGAAAAACTCAAGCGCAAATTTGGAGTGGAGGTTGATCTGGAGGCTCCCAAGGTACCTTATAAGGAGACGATAAAAAAAGTGGCCAAGGGAGTTATCTACAGACACAAAAAGCAAACAGGAGGACGGGGGCAGTTTGCCGAGGTCCATTTTGATATCTTCCCATTGGAGCGAGGGAAAGGGTTCGAATTCGAGAATGCGCTAACAGGCATGAATGTACCGAGGAGCTTTGTCCCGGCTGTAGAAAAGGGAATCGCCGAGGCCATGGGGTCTGGTGTCTTGGCAGGCTATCCTGTAGTTGATGTAAGGGTCCGCTTTTATGACGGGAAATCCCACGAGGTGGATTCCTCGGAGATGGCCTTTAAAATTGCCTCGATCATGTGCTTCAAAAAAGGTGTACGAGATGCGAGTCCTGTACTCTTGGAACCTATTATGAAAGTGGAGATCATCGTTCCAGAAGAGAATGTCGGGGATGTAATCGGGGACCTCAACGGCAGACGATGCAAGATACTCGGGGTAGAGGCCAAAGGAAATAACCAGATCATCAGGGCCCATGTCCCCATGGCGGAGGTCCTGAAATATGCCCCTGACCTCAGGTCGATAACCGGAGGAAGGGGTAGCTTCACCATGGAGTTTTCCCACTATGAAGAGGTCCCATCCCACATCAGTGAGAAGATCATCGCTAAGGACCAAAAGACAAAAGAGGAGGGAAAGTAGACATATCCCATTCGAGGGATGCGCGCCGTCGTCCAAAGGGTAAGGGAGGCAAGGGTCTTCGTCAAGGGAAAGGTCGTTGGCGAGATCGAGAGGGGCCTGCTCGTCTTCCTGGGGGTGGGGAGGGGGGACCATGAGGAGGATGCTGACTACCTTGCCGCCAAGATCCCCCAGCTCAGGGTCTTCGAGGATGATGAGGGAAGGTTCGACCTCTCCCTTGTCGATGTAGGGGGTAAGCTACTGGTGGTCTCGCAGTTCACCCTCTTTGGTGACTGTCACAAAGGGCGCAGGCCCTCCTTCATCGAGGCTGCCGAACCCCAGCGGGCGCGGGAGTTATATCAACGCTTCATCGCTAAGGTCCAGGAAAGAGGGGTTTTTGTGGCCACGGGCAAATTTCAGGCCAGGATGCAAGTGAAATTTGTCAATGATGGTCCTGTGACACTCTTGCTCGACAGCAAAAGGCTGTTTTAGGCTCCTTGATGAAAGTCGCTTGCGTATTATACTTAGAAAAATGGGAGAACTTAAGGCCTTCTGGGGTTTGAAAATAGGGATTTTGGTTTTAGTCTTATCCCTTATCCCCTATGGAACACTATGGGGGGGAGGAGCAGGAGAAAGGGGGAAGGCCATGGTTGGGAAGAATATCAGGGATTCGGTCATCGCCGGCTCTTGGTACCCAGGGGACCCGGCAAGGTTGACCGAGGACATCAAGGGGTATTTAGAGCATGCCCCTACGAAAAAAATAGAAGGCGATCTGATTGCCCTGATCGCCCCTCATGCGGGCTATATGTATTCCGGTCAGGTGGCAGCCTCTTCTTATAAGCTCTTGGAGGGCAAGAGCTATGAGGTGGTAGTCATCATTGCCCCCAGCCACCGGGCCTACTTCACGGGGGTCTCGGTCTACCCCCAAGGGGGTTATCGCACCCCCCTGGGCATCGTCCCAATTGATGAGGAGTTCACTGAGGCCCTGATAAAGAAGAGTCCTCTCATCAGTTATGTTCCCCAGGCCCACGCCCAGGAGCACTCCCTGGAAATCCAGCTCCCCTTCCTTCAGGTGGTCCTGAAGGACTTCCGGCTGGTTCCCATTATTATGGGGGAACAGGATTTCTATATCTGCGAGGAGCTGAGCAAGGCCATCGTGGAGATGATTAAGGGGAAGAAGGCCCTCTTGATTGCCAGCACAGATCTATCTCACTTTCACCCCTATGCGAGGGCGGTGGAGTTGGATCAGGTGGTCTTGGAGCATGTGGACGCATTTGACCCCGAAGGGCTGAGCAAGGACTTGAAGAGAGGCAGGTGTGAGGCCTGCGGCGGTGGTCCCACCGTAGCGGTGATGTTGGCGGCCCGGACCTTGGGTGCCAACCATGGGGAGGTCCTCAAGTATGCCAACTCTGGCGATGTTACAGGGGACCACAGCAGTGTGGTGGGGTATATGGCAGCTGCCCTTTACCGTAGCACCAATCCCGAAAAGGGGCAAAAAAAGGAGAAGGTGGGGGTGGATCTAGGCCTCAACAAGGAGGAGAAAAGGATCCTTCATGAGATAGCCCGAACAGTGATCTGGAACAAGGCCTCAGGAAAGAAGGTCTCGGAGTTTAAGGTAAAATCCAAGAGGTTGAAGGAACCCCGTGGGGCCTTCGTGACCATCAATAAACATGGGGCCTTGCGTGGGTGCATCGGGTATGTAAGGGGAATCAAGCCCCTGTACAAGGCAGTGGAGGAGATGGCCGCGGCTGCAGCCTTCAATGACCCTAGGTTCCCCCCGGTTACCAAAAAGGAACTGAAGGATCTGGATATAGAGATCTCTGTCCTCACCCCCCTCAAACAGATAGATGATACCAACGAGATCGAGGTGGGGAAACACGGGATCTTCATCGAGAGGGGGTTTTGTTCGGGGCTCTTGCTCCCCCAGGTGGCCACCGAGTACGGTTGGGATAGAGAGACCTTCCTGGAGCAGACCTGCTTCAAGGCAGGGCTCGCCCGCCATGCCTGGAAGGACAAGGAGACCAAGATCTACATCTTTTCAGCGGATATATTCTAAGCCTCGAGAGGAAAAAGATGAAGATGAAAAAAACACTGTGTCATCTTCTGATGTTAAATCTATTTTTAGGGATGCTTGTCACAGTGCCGGCGCTGTATGCTGATGAGGTGAGGCAAGTAGGCAGAATCAACGAATGCGCTGAGGTTCTAGAAGAGATAATGAGTATACCTGAAAATAGCATCCCAGCCAAACTTATGCGTAATTGTGAGGCCATTGCCATCTTTCCCTCCGTGGTTAAGGCCGGATTGGTTATAGGGGGAAGGGGGGGCAAAGGAGTGGTGGTAGCGCGTGATGAGTGGACCGGAGAATGGGGTGCCCCATCTTTTTACATCATCAGTGGAGGTAGTATTGGGTTCCAAATTGGGGTTCAGGTTATCGATTTGATCTTGATCATCCCTAAAAGAAGGGTATTGAGGGGTTTGGTGCAGGATAGGTTTACCCTGGGTACTGATGCCGCCGTCGCTGCCGGTCCTGTGGGCAGAAATACCGAACTGAGCACGGATATATTGCTAAGGGGAGCAGTATTGACCTATTCTAGGGCAAAAGGACTTTTTGTCGGGGTTGCGTTAAAAGGAAGTATACTCGAACCTGACTATGAGGCGAATAAATCTTACTATGGCCGCCATATCACTCCAGAGAGGATCTTATTGAGTGGCAAAATAAAGCCCCCTGCTTCAGCCAGGAAGCTCATAAAAGCGTTAAACAGTAACAGATGAGACTTAATCTTAAAAATCTTCGCCACATATTTTAATACAATCTGACATCGGGAAGAAAAATCAGAGCCTCTGGTTTTAATATTCTAACCATATCGCAACCTTATGAAAATTGCGTATTTTGGCAAGATATCTTCCCTCAACACATCCAGATTGGCTAATCAGAAACCTTTCTTGTATGTTCACTTTATCAGCACAGCACCGGGAACAAATACAGCGTAAACAACCCCTATGATCTTGTGAGCGTGATGATTAACGTATTTTTGACAGAAGTCTTATGCCAGCTCAAATTCTAAAATAGCGCTCTCCTCAAATATTGACCGGGTCCTCTTCTTCAAGGAAACACTGTCTATGACCCTCCAGAAAATTTCCAGAATAATTTGATCCCGTGAATCTAGAAATTACAAACATTGAAGTGATGGGTGTGAATACTGTGGCAAAGTATGATATAGAAATTGAAGGGCCAGAGAACTCCGGAAGGAAAACTGGAGTTGATACATAAAAAGTTAATCCTAAAGAGGTGAGTCGCATGAAATGGAACCCCTTTATTTTACTTTGTATAGGGCTCTTCTCTTGGTCAAACGTTCATGGTCAACCCCTCAAATCTGCCCATTTCCCTTCCCTGGTTTCATCTCTCAAGATAGCCACACCTCTGGAGTTTTGTGGCGAACGAGTCCCCACCGAAATTCAGGAGATTCGGGAGCGAGTTGAAAAGGAACTCCTGCTTTCCCTCTGGGATCGACCTCAGGTAATTCTGTGGTTGAAGCGTTCCCGCCGCTATCTGCCCCATATTGAAAAGATGTTAAAAAAGAGTGGGATGCCAGACGATCTCAAGTACGTTGCTATTGCTGAGAGTGCCCTTCGACCTCACGTGGGCTCAAAAAAGGGGGCGATAGGGTTCTGGCAGTTTATGAAGTACACCGGCCAAAACTACGGTCTCGTTATCAACGCACACATCGATGAGAGACGAAATATCTTTGCCTCTACCGAGGCGGCGATTCGGTGTTTTAAGGACCTTCACGAAACTTTTGGCTCATGGACCCTGGCTGCTGCCGCCTACAATATGGGTGAAGACGGGCTTGTAGCGGAAATCCTGGAACAGGGAACCAATAACTATTACCACCTCTACCTCCCCCTTGAAACCAAACGATATGTCTTTAGGATTCTTTCAATAAAGCTGATTTTCTCCGACCCAGAAAGATATGGGTTTCAGCTCTCTGAAGAGGATTACTACCCCCCTATAAAATTCGATCGGATTCAGGTCGACTGTTTCCAGGATACCCCGATCCGAATTATTGCCCAGGCAGCGAAAACCTATTTTAAGGTAATCAAGGATTTGAATCCCGAATTTCGGGGGCACTACCTACTTGAGGGAAGCCATGCGATTCTGATCCCGAAGGGGGCTTCAAAGGGCTTTCAGGCCCGATACCGACATCTCCTGAAGCATTGGTTAATGGATCAAAAGGAACGAATCTATGTGGTTAAAAAGGGGGACAGCCTTTCCTCCATCGCCGATCAATTCGATGTCCCCTTGGCGGCCATCATCATTTGGAATCGCCTCAATCCAAATACACCCATCCATCCAGGTGATCAGCTAATCATTCATCAGAAGGAACTGAAGCCCGTCGAAATTGACAAAGATGAAGATGATAGTAAAGCCAATTCTTCCAGGAATGACTAGCCCATGGGGCATCATCTGCTTCTATGGAGGGATCACGTTCAAGAAAACTGAGGGTGATTTAGTTGTACTCCTATAAACGAGCCAAATTAACAAAGATTTTATTGGCCTCATCATCCCCTGCAAGTTATGATACATGCTGATTGTCGACCCAAGTCCTGGTCATTACAAATAAGTATTCCCGCTAGGTAACTATTCAATATCCATGAAAGGCGTACACCTATTGATTAGCTGATGGGGCCCCTTTCTTGCCCCTTTTAATCACCTTGTCTAACTTCTCAGCCGCATGCCTATGGTCATAACTTCTTGCCAACGTTAACGCGTTAGCGGCAATCTCCTTCCTGAGTTTGAGGTCCTTTAAGAGCATAATCACATACTCAGAAAAAGCCCCATAGTCATCGGTAACAAACATGTCCTTCCCATGTCTTGGATTTATCCCGAAGGTGGCCAATCCAGTGGCAACGACCGGTAGACCACAAGCCATGGCCTCTAAGAGCTTCCCCCTAAAGCCAGTGCCCAGCTCAATCGGTGCCACAAAGACATCGGATTCCCAATAAAATCGCCGCATATTTTCGTTATCTCCACCCTCCTGGACAACCACATTCTTGCTTCTTAAATCCAAGAGCTCTCGAGGCGGACTGAACCCAATGGCGTAAAACTTCGCATCTGGAACCTCTCTCTGGATCTTACCCCAGCAGTGGTCAATGAAATTTTTCACCGCATCCACGTTAGGATGATGCAAAAAATTTCCCACATATAGGATATTCTTGGTATCTCTGACCCACGATTTCTCTTTTGGAGGTGTAAAGAATTCCGTATCAACTCCGTGAGGAACTACCTCGATTTTATCCTTTAACCCCGGAGCATAACCTATCATGATGTCTCTATCCTCTTTAGTCAAAGTCAAGACTCTATCAACGCTCTCATACATCTTAAACTCGTAATCTTGTATTTCCTTCATGGTCTCTTCTGTGATTCCCTCTCCCTTTTTTGCCCTGAGCTCAAAGGCCTTTGTATAGCATTCGTGCACAGAGATTATGGTCATGGTACTTGGAGGAATAAGATCATAATTTGCCTCCAGGTATTGCCCCACTATCGAGTATTCTGCAATAATGGCGTCGAAGTGATCCTTTTCCAGGGCTGACCTGAACGCATCCTCTATGCCTTGATAGAACCCCCCGTCTCCGGCCAAGAAGAACCTCGGTCTGTTCAGCCTTTTGTAGAGTGTCTCAATTTCATCGTAGGGCCTTTCTTTGACGGAGTCAATCAGGATAACCCTCTCACAAAAGGGCACAAGGCTCTTGTCATCTCTGTCCTCATCAGTATAGGCAGGGACAACCAAGGTTATCTTGTATCCCATTGAAGATAGATTCTTAATTCTATGATAGATCAATATAGGGCCGCCTATGATATCTGCCCTGGGGAGAAGCTTTGTCAAGAACAGCAGATTCATCTCCTTTCCCCTCTGATAATTCCCTTTATACGTGAAAAAAATTCTCCTTCGCTGACATATTCCATTAGGCCTTGCCAGCTTTTTTGCAATCTGCAAATGTTCTGAAAGGGGTCGAATTTTGGCACCGCCTCTGTTTCGGCAAGGACGATGTTGTTTAACGCCTCCTGGCTTCCTTTCCCGTCGCCATTTGACAGATATTCAATGGCCAACATCTCACAAGACCTGAATATCTTCTCTTCTAAGTCATCTTTCAGGAAACATCCTGGATAAGGGTCGAAATCATCTGGGTAGACCTTCCTCATTCCCTGTTCCTCTTTTTGGTTTGCGATCTTCGCCCGTTCAAATATGAAGCGATAAATATCTTCTCGCAGCTGCCTCCAGGTGGGATGTGCCTTTGGTGGGGGAAGATGCTTGATAGATAGTCGGTTATCCAGGAAGAAATTAAATCCGAACATCTTTGCATTTATCAAAAAGTCTATGTCCTCTCCCCTTGGAACCAAAGGGTCAAAAGGCACGACCGTGAAGAGACTGCGATGAATAGTCATGTTGCCACCAAATACAAAAGGCGTCTCTTTCATCCTCGGTTCAGTGCCAATGAATTTATAAAACGCCTCGTTCATCCTCCCATATTGGTCCCAATACTTCATCCACGGGCGAAATGGTCTTTTGAGGTGATAATCACCGTCCGGTTGGAGGTAATATCCCGCTACTGCGTCCACTGCCTTGCCTCCGATGTCTTTACCTACAAACTCTTTGGCCTTCGCCATAAATCTTGGATCTTCGAACACCTCATCGTCATCAATCAGCACCGCCACTTCCGAACCCAGGACATGGGAAACGAACAGACATAGATTTCTAACATTAGAGTATCCACGCAGCTGTAGAAGTCCACCATACTCCTCTTTGCCCTTGCTGTGCAATAGATCGTGTATCTGTCCGAGATGAGAGGGTCCAAAAAGAAGCGTTTCTATCCCCCTAGTGCCCGCGGATTGTATGATACGGGCGACCTTCTCCTCAACCCGCTTTTCAATATCCCCGGCAGTCGCTATAGCTATTATCACCAATTGAAAATCTTTATCCTCTAATACATCCATGCTCTGCATCGCCCTAAACAGTGTCCCTTCCTTGTCTAAAGGGGTGGGGTGGTCATAGATGGCATCTCCCTCCTTCCAACCAGCTTCATTTTCCCTTGCCCAATACGTTGGAATTACCATGGTAACCCTCATATCGTGGTTTCCTCCTTTTTTGGTTTTCCTCCATCGAAAATAAAAGGTGAGATTACATACAACGCAAAATAGCTACCTTTCCAGCTATCATCTTTCCTTTTTAAATACTAAGCCCTTTATATGATTATCAAGTCTTATCGCCCAGATGACCATACAGATCCCTCTTGAACTCAGGGTCTTTGGGGCAAAAATGAAGTTTTTGCTTCAATGCCTTCTCCCTGGTTCGTCATGGTTGCAATTGGATAGTCTTTGTAGTAATTTTTTATAGCATAATTGCATCCCCCAAAAAAGGGGGTTATTTGTCCCTACGTATGGGGATCAGTGGAGGGAAAATGGGACTTGAGAAGAGGAAAAAAGGCTTTTTTGATAAAAGGCTAGAGACCCTCTCCCCCCAGGAGAGGAAGGCCCATCTGTCCAAAAAACTAAGGGAATTTGTTAAATATACCTACCAACACTCCAGGGCCTTTAGGGAAAAGCTCAATATGATGGGAGTATCCCCCGATAATATCCATGGCCTCGAAGATCTGGAGAAGATCCCCCTGGTGCGCAAAGAGGACCTGGGGACGAGGCAGAAGGAAGAGGTTCCCTTCGGGGGGTTCGAGACGGCCCCTCCCCACAAGGTGCGTCGGATCTATGTCAACCCCGGCCTGATCTTTCAACCTGAGGTGGGGGAATACGAAGTCAAAAACTGGGCAGAGGCCCTCTTTGCCTGCGGTATGCGCCAGGGGGACATCGTCCAGAACACCTTTAACTATCACCTTTGGCCCTTTGCCTTCACCATGGATGAATCCCTAAGGTCATTGGGGATTACCGTAGTCCCTGCGGGGGTCGGCAATGCCATGATGCAGATCAATATAATGCGGATCCTCAAGGTAAATGGATTCATAGGGACCCCCAGCTTCTTGATGACCCTGGCCGAGAGGGCGGAGACCATGGGGGTGGACTTAAAGAAGGACCTCAATCTGGAGGTTGGATTTGTCTCCGCCGAGATGCTCCCGGAGGGACTTCGCCAGCGATTGGAGGAAAAACTTGGGATGGCCGTGCGTCAGGGGTACGGCACTGTCTTTACAGGGTGTTTGGGCTATGAGTGCCATTATAAAAACGGGCTCCATCTCCCCCAAAACATAATTGTGGAGGTCGTTGACCCCCATACTGGCAAACAGGTTTCGCCAGGGGAGACAGGGGAGATTGTGGCCACCAACTTTAACCCCCTCTTTCCAATGATAAGGTTTGCCACGGGAGACCTCTCCCTTTTGGTGGAAGAAGGATGCCCCTGTGGTCGCACCTCCTACCGGCTCAAGAAGATCTTAGGACGCATTGATCAGGCCACCAAGGTAAAAGGTACCTTCATCCATCCCTGGCAGACCGATGAGATAGCAACCCAATTCCCCGAGATCTTCAAATACCAGGTGGCTGTGACCCGTAAGGATTACACCGACGTAATGACCTTTGTGGCTGAGGTAAAGGATGAGGCCGTAAACAAAGGTCTATTAAAGAGACGGTTGGAGAAGGCCATCAAAGAGATCTTGACCATAAAGGGTGAAGTAGAGGTCGTACCGCCAGGGACTATTCCTGACTGGCACCAAAAGATTGTAGATCGCCGTCGCTGGGAGTAAGGATAGGGCGTTGCGATAATGGGAAAGATAAAGATCGGCGGGGTAATGCAGAG
>JAFDHG010000056.1 GCA_019308925.1 Deltaproteobacteria bacterium | reverse complement strand
AGTAGTACAAAACAAGAGATTATTACAAAATACGCCCAGTTAAACAAAATTGATGATTTAGTAGATGGTCTCTTTGGTAAAAAATCAGATTTTGGAAAAAGTGAGCAGATTGATTTCGTCCTTCAACATTATCGATTGAAACCTGATGAGGTGCTCTTTGTTGGAGATTCTTTGAAAGATTCTGACTTTGCAAAAGATAAAAAAATAAATATCATTGGGGTTTCCAGAATTTTCAAAAAAATAGAATTTCAGAGAAAGGGAATATTAAGTGTTAGCGACTTGACTGAACTCATAAAGCTCTTTGATAAATCTGAAAATTACTTTGAATCATTTGAAAAAGCTATGAAGGATAAATAGTTATAAGGAGGAGTTGAAATTATGTGGGATTTGATAGCAATGGCTGCTGGTATAGGATTTGGCTTAATGGGAATTTCCGCATATATTAAAACAAATTTGGAAGCCAGAAAAAGAGAAAAGGAGTTACAAAATCTAATTGGCAAAGGACAAATGATAGACCCGAGAATTTTAATTCAAAAGGAGAAGGATCTTATAGACAGTGCCAAAGAGGAAATCTGGATCCTTGGTATTAATGCATTGGGAGTCTTTCATGAGTCATTTGAGAATCTAATCCATTTTACTGCTCGTAAAGGGAAAGTGCGAGTTTTATTACTTGAAATGGAATCAGAAGCATTCAAGCAAAGAGAAAAGAAAGAAGAAGGAATTGGTGGTGAAAAGTCTGGACGCCTAAGAAAGGAATATGCGACATCAATTGCATTTTGTAAAGATATCATTCGTTTAAGTAAGAAGAAAGATTCGTTGGAATTAAGAGTTTATAAGCAAGAACCGATGGAAGCACTCCTAATTGCTGATCCTAAAAAGGATACTGGTATGCTTCATGTAAACGAGTACCCAAGCACTGAGCATGTACGAGGCTATGTTGGTGAACATAGATTTGTTCCAAAAAATTGGCCCGATATATTTCAAAGATGGATTAAGAAATATGAGGCTATTTGGGAGAACTCAGAAAAAATTAGCCTGTAAGGAATTGAAATTAGAAAGCTTTAAATATCGCTAAGATATTAAAAGAAATAATGACGGGGTGCAACATAAGTAAAAAATTAGCCGATGATATCTTTTTTCTGGTGTGCCATCATGAAATCGGAGGCACGAGACGTGTTGACATTTTGACAGATGCCGATAGCATCTCATTTTTCCATGTAAATCTCCCCTATTACTTTATCCGAAATGGTGCAGAAGAGACAAAAAAGCGGTGCTTGTGGGGATACAGGAAGTTACCCGGTAACCTGAAAAGGGTTGTGGCTGAGTTTGATTACCAAAATAAAGAACTTGAGTTACTGGTAAGGACTTGTATTGGTGAGAGTGAACGATGATATTGCCAAAACGTCACATAACACCCATTGAGAGCGACCCTGTCAACATTTTATACAAAAGGAGGTTTGCCATGAGGAAGAGGTGGCTATTCATATTCCTGATTTTCATTCTTTTTGCCATCCTGACAGGAGGCATTCTGGCCCAGGGGAAGAGGGTCCTGATGGTCATCGCCCACAACGGCTTCCGCGATGAAGAGCTCGCCAGGCCCAAAGCCCTCTTGGAGGAGGCTGGGTATCAGGTGACCATTGCCTCTTCCTCTTTAGGGGAGGCGAAGGGAATGCTCGGGGCTAGGGCCAAGCCCCAGATCCTGTTCAAAGATGTGAAGGTGTCCGACTACGAGGCGGTGATCTTTGTGGGCGGGATCGGGGCCCAAGAGTATTGGCACGACGCCGCGGCCCATCACCTCGCTCAGGAGGCCATATCCCAGGGTAAAGTCCTGGGGGCCATCTGCATCGCCCCTGTGATTCTGGCCAACGCCGGCGTGCTGCAAGGCAAGAGGGCCACAGTATGGGCCTCCGAGGAGGGCAGATTGAGGAAGAAGGGGGCCAAATATACAGGTAAGATGGTGGAGGTGAATGGCCTGATCGTCACCGCCAACGGCCCTAAGGCGGCTGAGGCCTTCGGAAAAGAGATCCTGCGGCTTATGCGGCGATGAGGTTGGGTATCGTCAGCGACACCTAGGGGGGGCTGCAGGGATGGGAGATGGCCCTGAAGGCCCCCTCACCTTGATCAACCCCGGTTCCCCCTCTCCATCTGAAGGATCGATAAGAACGAGGTGGGCAAGGGAATTAAGATCATCCGGTGATGCCTATCACACCCGCTGCCGCAAAGGAGAGAAAATTTCTTGACAAATACCATATATTGTAGTAATTAACTTAAAAAACTACAAAATGTAGTTATATCACTACCCTAAATAGACAAATTTTTTAATCCCTTGATTTATGATAAAATGAATAAATATCCGTAATAGGATCGAGAGGGGTTAATTTCAAGGGGGAGGTTATGCCATGGAAGAGAAAAGAGGGGTTGAGGCCAGCTATGAGTTTGACACCAAGAACTTCATCAATAGCTTTATCGGAGTGGCCAAGACGGTGCTCACCAAACCGAACGATTTTTACCAGCATATGCCCACAACCGGAGGGTTCTCTCGCCCAGTAACCTTCTTGGCGGTCTGCCTGGGGGTCTCCGGTATAATTGCCGCCATCATCACCGGGGGGAGCCCCCTTATTTTCTTCAAGCTCCTCATTATCGGTTTGATCTTCTCCTTTATCGGGGCAGGAGTCCTGCACTTCATCGCCCAGAAGCTCTTCGTTGGAAAGGGTGAGTTTGAGGGGACTTATCGGGTGGTGGCCTATGCCGGGGCAGTGGACCTCCTGGCAGTGGAGCTCCTGGCCTGGATACCCATCTTGGGGATCCTGGCCGCCCTTTATGGTTTTTACCTCCAGGTGGTGGGACTAGAAAAGGTCCACAGGATCACCAGCGGCCAGGCGGTTATTACCATTTTGATAGCACTAGCAATCTATCTCATCTTGTCCCTTTTGGTGGGCGGATTCTTTTTCACCATGCGCTAGCGCAGGAGAGGTGGTGTCGGTCAGGACGAGATTTGCCCCCAGCCCTACTGGCTATCTGCACATCGGGGGGGCGAGGACGGCCCTTTTTAACTGGCTCTTCGCCCGCCATTACGGGGGCAAGTTCATCCTGCGGATTGAAGACACCGATGTGGCCCGTTCCAGCCCAGAGTACCTCGCCGCCATCTTGGACGGCCTAAAGTGGCTGGGGCTGGACTGGGATGGAGAACCCTATTTTCAGAGCCAGCGGATGCACCTGTACCGAGAACACGTGGAGAGGCTCCTGCAGGAAGGGAAGGCCTATCGCTGCTACTGTACCCTTGAGGAACTTGAGGAGAGGCGTCAAAGGGCCCTTGCCGAGGGGCGCAAGCCCAAATACGATGGCCGTTGCCGCGAGCGCAAGGACCAGCCAGCGGGACTCCCCCATGCCATCAGGTTCAAATCCCCCCAGGCAGGGGTGACCATCGTGGATGACCTGATCAAGGGGAGGGTGGCCTTCGAAAATGAGGAGTTGGACGACCTCATCATCCTGCGCAGCGATGGCACACCTACCTACAACTTCGTGGTCGTGGTGGACGATGCCCTCATGGGGATTACCCATGTGATCCGCGGCGACGATCACCTCAACAACACCCCCCGCCAGATCCTCCTATACGAGGCCCTGAGCTACCCTGTCCCCACGTTCGCCCACCTCCCTTTGATCCTGGGCCAGGACCGCACTAGGCTCAGCAAGAGGCATGGGGCCGTCTCAGTCACCGCCTACCAACAGATGGGATACTTGCCCCACGCACTGGTCAACTATCTGGCCAGGCTCGGGTGGTCTTGCGGAGATCAGGAGATCTTTTCCCGGGGGGAACTGATCGAGAAGTTCTCCTTGGAGAATGTGGGGAAATCGGCCGGGGTCTTCAACCCCGACAAGCTCCTCTGGCTCAATGCCCACTACATCAAGGAGAGGGATCCGAAGGAGATTGCCCAGATGCTCATCCCCTTTTTGCGTCAGAGGGGGATGGAGGCGGGGTTGGACAAAAGGCTCATCAAGGTGGTCCGGACCTTGCAGCCTCGGGCCAAGACCCTGATGGAGATGGCTGAAACGGCTGAGTTCTACTTTAAAGAGGATTTTACCTACGATGAGAAGGGGTCCCGTAAATTTCTTCGACCTGAGCTGGTTCCCTTTTTGGTCTCCCTTCTCGAGGAACTTCGGGCCAGAGAGGGATTTGTCGAGGCCGACTTGGAGAAGCTCTTCCGCCATCTGGCTGCGCAGAAGGGGCTGAAATTGCCCCAGGCAGCCCAGGGGGTGAGGGTAGCCCTCACTGGCGGGATGGTAAGTCCGGGGCTCTTTGAGGTAATGGAGGTCTTGGGAAAGGAGCAGGTTATCAAAAGGCTGGAGAGGGCCCTGGCATATATAGGATCGAGGGGTGAGGGGGGGGCGGTCCCATGAGATTGAAGAGGATAGAGATCCTGGGGTTCAAGTCCTTCAAGGAGCGGACGGTCTTCACCTTCCCCTCCCGCATCACTGCCATCGTAGGTCCCAACGGCTGCGGCAAGAGCAATATTGTCGATGCCGCGCTGTGGGCCATGGGGGAGATGCGCCCTACCCATCTGCGGGGTCGCTCCATGGAGGACGTTATCTTTAACGGCACCGAGACCCTGAAGCCCCTGGGCATGGCCGAGGTATCCCTGATCTTCGCCAACGAAGGGGGACCCCCCTTGGAGGGATATGGGGAATACAGCGAGATCATGGTGACCAGGCGCCTCTTCCGTTCGGGGGAGAGCGAATATTTAATCAATAAGGTCCCCTGTCGGCTCAAAGACATCAGGGACCTCTTCCTTGGGACGGGCGTGGGGGTAAACGCCTATTCCACCATCGAGCAGGGTCAGGTGGAAATGCTGCTCAACGCCCGTCCACAGGATAGGAGGCACCTGATCGAGGAGGCGGCCGGGGTAACCAGATATAAAGAGAGGAAGCGTGAGACACTCCTCAAAATGGATAGGACACAACAGAACCTCCTGCGGGTTCAGGATGTCATCGCCGAGGTGCGCAGGCAGATGAATGCGCTGCGGCGGCAAGCGGCCCAAGCGCGCAGATATAGGGAGTATCAGAGGGAGATCAAGGATCTAGAGATAGGTCTGGCCTTGGTGGAATTTGGCGAGAAGGAAGAAGAACTCAGGAGGGTCAGAGGATATCTCCAGGGCAGAAGAGATGAGGAGGAAGGTAGGCTTGCGCAGCTGGGCCACACAGAGGGAGAGCTAGAGGAGTTCAAACGCAGGCTCCTGGAGGGGGAGGAGGCCTTATCCCAAGTGCAGGGGAAGATCTACCGCATCGAGGGACAGATCCAGAGGCAGGAGGAGCGGTCTAAGTCCTTGGACAGGGAGCTTGAGGGGTTACATTCCTTGGAGGACCAATATGGGGAGGAAATAGAGGGGTTGGGACAGGAACAAGGGAGATTGAGGGAGAGGAAGGGGGTATTCCAGAAAGAGCTGGATGAAGCCGGGCAGAAGGTGAAGGAGACAAAGGAGCTCTTGGAGACGGAAGAGGGGGAGCTGGGAGACCTAGAAGGCAGATGTACGGAGCGCGGAAGGGCCCTAGAGGACTTGAGGAATGAGGTCTTACAAGACTCCGCACAGCTCACCCGCCTCCATAACCTTGTTGAGGATAGCCGCAGGAGAGAGAAGGGCCTCTTAGAGAGGAGAGCAAGGTTGGAGCGTGAGTTGAAGGATCTCCTAAAAGAGGAAAAGGGGATGGAGGAGAAGGTTAGAAGGGAGGAGGAGGCAGCAAAGGGGCTGGCCAGACGCAAGGAGGCCCTAGAGCTTGATGTCCGCAGGGCGGAGGAGGAGCTAAAGTGCCTGCAGGAGGGCCTCTCTCAAAAGGAGGCGGAGTTTAAGGAGGTGGAAGGCGAACTCCATAGACTGCGCCTTCATCAGAGTTCTCTCGCAGATATGCAGAGGAGGTTTGAAGGGTATACAGAAGGTGTGAGGGCCATTATGGCATCTGAAGAGGCGCCCTTTAAAGAGGGGGTTATAGGGATATTGACAGACTTGGTGGAGGTAGAACCCCCATATGAGGCAGCCCTGGAGGCCGCCTTGGGACACAAGCTTCAATCTATCCTAGTCAAAGGGAAGAAGGAGGCCCTGCGGGCCATACAATATCTCAAGAAAGGGGGATTGGGGAGGGGGAGTTTTCTCCCTCTGGATGTCATACCACCCCGCTCGCACCATTCCCCCATCCAGGAGAAAGGGAATCCCCAATTCCTCGGCCCTTTGTTGGAATTTGTGAAGGTAAAAGGAGGGTATAGACCCCTGCTGGAGGCCCTTTTAGACGGAGTATGGCTGTTCAGGGATCTGGCAGGGATTATGGAGGCGGAAAGGCCAGGGTGTGGGGTCTTTGTAACCTTGGAGGGAGAGCTATTGGACAGGACCGGGATACTTACGGGAGGGAGCTGGGATACCTCCCTCTCGGGTATTCTCACCAGGAAGAGGGAGATCAAGGAGACAGAGAAGGCCGTCACCCACAAGGAGATGGAGTACCAGGGTTTGAACCAGGGGTTAGATGAACTGAGGGAGAAGGCCGTGGTGGCCAAGGGAAGCTTAGAGACCCTGAGGGAGGAAGGATATGAGCTGGAGAGGGAGGAGGTTAGGGTAAAAGGGGAGGTGGAGGATGTCAAGCGGGACCTTCTGGCTATCAAGAGAAAGGGGGAGGTGTTGAGATTCGAGCTGGGCCAGATCGACATGGAGACGGCGCAACTGCATGAGGAGATCAAAACTGCCCTCGCCCAAATAGAAGATTGCAGAAAGACAAAGGAGGAGAAGGAGGGGTATATCGAAAAGTTGAGGGGGATGTTGCTCGGGATTTGGGGGGAGAGAGATAAATTGAGGGAAGGGGTGACCGGGCTGCGAGTTCAGCTGGCCTCCCTCCAGGAGAGAGAGAAAAGCCTTTTGCGCAGCATGGAAGAGTTGGAAAAGGCGGGGGTCTCCCTTTCCGCTCAGCAAAGGAGGAAGGAGGGGCAGCTAAAGGAAGTACAGGCACGCATCCAGGCTGCCATCGAGGCGGAAAAGGTAGTAAGAGAGTCTCTGGGACGATTGATCGCCGCGAGGGACCATAAGACTAAGTCCCTGGAGGGGGAGGGGGAAAAGGTCAAAGGGCTCAGGGGGGAGATCTCTGCACGGGAGGCCTCTCTGAAGGGTTTGCGGGCGGAATTGAAGGAGATCCAGGAGTCCATTGCCCAACAGGGGGTCAGGCTTTCCCAAATAGAGATGGAGATGAGGCACCTGGCTGAGAGGATACAGGAGCGTTATGGCCTCTCCTTGGCCTCTTTGATGAAGAAAGGAGATTATCCCACCGTAGAGAGGGAGGAAGCTGAGAAGAGGCTTGCCGAACTAAGGATTAAGGTGGAGAGGTTGGGCGAGGTCAACCCGGGGGCAGTGGAGGAATATGAGGATTTGAAAAAGAGGCATGAATTTCTCGAGGCCCAGAAAGAGGATCTGCAAAAATCCTTGGCCACTTTAGGCAGGACCATCGCCGAGATAAACCGCACCTCGACCAAGCGTTTCAGAGAGACCTTTGCCAGGGCGAGCAAAGAATTTCAAGGACTTATTCCCAGACTGTTCGACGGTGGGCGGGGTGAACTTGTCCTCGATGAATCATCTCCAGAGCCAGGGGTTGACATCTTCATGCAGCCGGCAGGCAAGAGGCTCAAAAGCGTGGATCTCCTCTCTGGTGGAGAGAAGGCCCTGGCGGCCACCGCCTTTATCTTTGCTCTCTTTTTGCTGCGACCCACCCCCTTTTGTCTCTTGGATGAGATAGATAGTCCGTTGGACGATGCCAATATAGATCGTTTTGCCACTATTTTAAGGGAGATGAGCGAACAATCCCAGTTTATCCTTATCACCCACAACAAGGGTACCATGAAGATAGCTGATGCCCTCTATGGGGTCACCATGGAGACCCCAGGAGTGTCCAAGGTCGTCTCGGTCAGGCTGAATTAGAACTTTTCGGACTGATCACTTCCTTCCCACTTATAAAAACTTAGTCGAGGAACGGCATGTGCATCTGGAAATTTTCACAAGATTATGCTACCTTGCCAGAAGATTGAAGTACAGGAGATAAGACATTAATATGACATTAGAAAAGTATATACCTTTGAATAAGAAGGGATCTCCATGGAAAATCTTTCGGATGAGGAATTTGTAAATCTTATTTTCACAGAAGAGGATCGCTTAGGAGAGGTATTTCTGGCAGAGGCCAGAAAGAGGAGAAAGGGTATTCTTCCTATATTGAGGAGTATTATTACAGATCCCAAAAACTATAGAAAAAGAGGTAAGGCATTCTGGGGAGTAGTCCATGCTGTCCATTTAATAGGCATACTAAAAGATCAAGGTGGAATTGATGCCCTACTTGGAGCATTATCTCTGGCTGATCAGTATGACATAGACTGGATTTGGGAAGCACTGCCAGAGTGTTTTTCGCTTATCGGTCCGAGTACCCTCCCAAAGCTTATTAATACCCTGAAGACCCCTAAGAATAACTTTTGCATGTTGACAATATCGTCATCCATCTGGAATCTATACGAGAAATTTCCTGAAACAAGGAAGCGGATAGAAGATGCCTTTGTTGAAATGATTATGGACCCCAACTTGGATCCTGAGAACAGGGGGAACCTTGTTGCTGATTTGGCTTTAATCGGAAGGACCGATCTAAGACCTGTCTTTGACAACCTATTTGATCGTGGAGAGATCGATCTGGAGACGGTTACCCCAGATGATATTGAAGAATTCCTAAAAAGACCTAAGATTCCTAGCCATTTCATTGACATTGAATCATTTTATCATGAAGAGTCTATTCAAGGACGGCAAGAACGTTGGAAAGAAGAAGAACGTCAGACCCTAGAAGCCGAGTTTACATCCTATCTGCTTGAAAATGCTCACCGTATCGGCCGCAACGAACCCTGTCCATGCGGATCCGGCAAGAAATTTAAGAAGTGTCATCTTCCCATAGCGGAAGAGATGAGAAAACAGGCGGAGGAAGCCGATAAAAGGGATGAAGAGCTGTTCAGATATCGGGAAGCCATCTCAGATGAGAGAGAAGCAGAGGTAGGCATAAGGCGACTACTGGCCAAATACGACCGAACAGACCTATTCCCGGAGATTAAGGAGAGCATTCTGAGGACTCTCAAGGCACCAAATGAAGAATTCCTAGCCAAAGGTCCTTCTTGGTATCTTCAGCCCGTTATGAGCAAATTAGACTTTTTGGAGAAAACAGAAATGGGCAGTTTTCTTCGCCTCTACCAGGTGTACTGGAATGCCCTCGTTAATCAACTGAAAAGAATGCCCAAGGACAAGGCAATCCACTAAATGCCAATGACCAAGGGTGGTGGAACATGGGTTCAAATACTGGATGAAAGATTGTGCCATATCCACTCCCATATTGGAAAAAGGAGACGATTTTCACCAACTGGTGAAAGCCTCTTTTTTAATGAAAAACTTGGATGGGGATAACAATTAACACCATGTCCGATATCTGCCTTAAAGGATAATGTTGATGGCAAAGTATGAGTATACACCTCTACCCGTAACAGAGGCATTTTTAAAAGAGATCACTGATAAAATTGTTCAGACTTTGAAACCAGAGAAGATTTTTCTTTTTGGGCCACATGCCTATGGAAGACCTGGGAAAGACAGCGATTTAGATCTACTCATCATTATGGAGAGTAGTGAAAGACCAGCAAAACGGAGAATCCGGGTAAGTCGGTTATTCTAGGGTAGACCTGTACCAATGGATTTTGTCGTTAAAACACCAAGTGAAATTGCAGAACGCATGTCTATGGGTGATTTCTTCATCAAAAATTTTGACAAAAGGAAAGGTATCGTATGACAAGAAAAAAGATGAGGGGAAAAAGATGAGGGGTCTGCCCTTGACATGTGACAAATTGAATAAAGGCGGTTGAGGATTCTTTCCCCTTTTGATTTTTACAATCAAATAGGGTAGAAGAAAGATAATTGAGGGGGTTAAACAACGGTTTTCGAGGAGATGAGGTGATGTTAGGGTTTGCTAGCATTGAGATGGCGTGTGCCTATATTGGTTGCGTCTTTGCTGCTCTATTCTGTATTATCTATGGTTTGATCATGTGGAACAAAGATGAGGAGCCCACCGGTAAGGAGTTCAAGGCGCGGATGGAATGGGAGAGAGGGGGAAAGGCCATGGAGGACAAATTACTGTAAAGATCTCGACTGAAGTTCAATGCAACGGGTAAGGAAGGGAAAATGGTTCTCAGTATAATGATTGCGGTAACGTACATCGTCATCGTGGCCTATCTCGGTTACAAGGGGTGGAAGAAGGCGCAGACGACCAGCGATTATATGATCGCTGGTCGAGAGACACACCCATATGTGATGGCCACCTCTTATGGGGTGACCTTTATCAGTACTTCGGCCATCATCGGTTTTGGGGGGGCAGCGGCGCTGTTCGGTTTCCCCCTCCTCTGGTTGACCTTCCTGAATGTCTTTGTGGGGATCTTCATCGCCTTTGTCTTCTTCGGCAGGAGGACCAGACGCATGGGGGTGGCCCTCAATGCGCACACCTTTCCTGAGGTGTTGGGGAAGAGATATCAATCCAGGTTTGTTCAGGGCTTTGCCGCAATGGTGATCTTTCTCTTCATCCCTGTTTATGCGGCGGCGATCCTCATCGGAATCTCCCGTTTCATTGAGGTCTATCTCCATATCCCTTATGCCATGGGGCTTCTGACCTTCTCCCTGATTCTGGTCTTATGCGTCATCTTTGGGGGACTCAAGGCGGTGTTGTATATTGATGCCTTCCAGGGGACTATTATGTTTATCATGATGATGATCCTTTGTATCTGGACCTATAGCCTCCTCGGAGGGATCATCCCTGCCCATCAGGCCCTCACGGACATCACCCATATGGTCCCTGAGAAATTGGTCAAAGGAGGGCACATGGGGTGGACCGCCGGGATGAAGTTTGACACCCCCCTCTGGTGGATTGTCTACTCCACCATTATCTACGGGGTGGGGATTGGGGTACTGGCCCATCCCCAGCTGGCAATGAGGCTTATGACGGTAAGATCGAACCGGGGGCTAAACAGGGCCATGCTGGTGGGGGGTATCTTCATTCTGGCCATGACCGGAACCGCCTTCATTGTCGGCTCCTTGACCAATGCCGTCTTCGCACAGAAGTTTGGAAAGATCTCCGTGGCCATGGCCAGGGGGAACATCGACAAGATCATCCCCATTTATATCGACAAAGTGATGCCCACGTGGTTTGGCACCCTGTTCCTGTTGGGGATATTGGTGGCCTCCATGTCCACCCTGGGCTCTCAATACCATGTAGGTGGTACCTCTTTGGGCAGGGACTTCTATGGCAAGGCCCTTGGGTTGAGGAGGGCAGGAGAGGTCTTCAGCACCAAGATTGGGGTGACGCTGACCATCATAGCCACCATCCTCTGGGGGCTTCTGTTGCCGCCCAGTATCATCGCCATCGCCACCGCCTTCTTCTTCGGGTTGTGCGGGGCCTCCTTCTTACCCACGTACTTCTTGGGGCTCTATTGGAAAGGGGCCACTAAAGCAGGGGCCCTTACCAGCATGGTGGGGGGGTTCTGTATCAGCTTTTTCTGGCTGGTCTCCATCCACTACAAGGGGTCCAAGACCCTCGGGGTCTGTACGGCCCTCTTCGGTAAGGTCAACCTGGTAGCCAACTACCCGTCCATGTCCGGGATGTGGAAGCTGCAATTTGTGGACCCCAACATAGTTGCCCTCCCCATCTCCTTTATCCTTTGTATCGTAGTGAGCCATGTCACCAAAAAGATGCCCGAGGATCATATCAATATCTGTTTCAAGTACATCAAATAAGGATCCTCTCCCATTTAGTTGGTGAAATTGAGGGGATTCAGGGGGAATAAATGCAGGGTTCAAGGATTCAAGTGTTTTCACTGGAATCCTAAACCCCTAGAATCCTTTCTCTTGGGGGCACGCTTGGTGAAGATAGTGACGACAAATTTCATAAGGACGATGAGGATAGGAAAATCCATCCCCTGAACTTCAGAGTTCCTCCACCTTGATCAGATTGGTGGTCCCTGGAAGGTCTACCGGGGTCCCAGCAGTGACCACCACCCGCTGGCCTTTCTCTACCCAACCCCTTTGGAGGGCAGCGGTTATCCCCTTGCCCACGATCTCCTCTGCGTTGTTGAACTCGGGTACGAGAATGGGAAACACACCCCAGGATAAGATAAGCCTCCTCACCGTGGATGCTTCGGGACTAAAGGCGAGTACGGGGTAGCGGGGTCGATAACGGGAGACCAACCTGGCCGTCCTTCCGGTCCTGGTCGGTGTAATAATTGCGGCTACCCCTAGGTCCTCTGCCAGGAGGCAGGCGGCATGGCTCATGGAGTCGGCGATCTCCCCACTCTGGTATGGTTTAGGGAGAAGAAAGACCTTATGGGGGAAGGTCCTCTCTGCTGCCTGGGCCATCAGGACCATGAACTTCACCGCCTCTACGGGATATCTCCCCGTAGCGGTCTCCTCCGATAACATGACGGCATCAGTGCCATCGAAGATGGCGTTGGCCACATCTGAAGCCTCTGCCCTGGTAGGACGGGGGTTTCCCACCATCGACCTCAACATCTGGGTAGCTGTGATCACGGGTTTTCCGGCACTATTGGCCCTCTTGATCAGTTCCTTCTGTATCAAAGGGACTTCCTCCAGGGGTATCTCCACCCCCAAATCACCCCTGGCCACCATGATCCCGTCAGCCGTCTCCATGATCTCCTCAATATGTTTTAGGGCCGCATGTCTCTCGATCTTGGCGATGATGGGGATATCGGCCCCCTTAGATCTCAAGACCTCCTTGGCCTCCAGGATATCCTCTCGGTTCCTGACATAAGAGAGGGCAATGAGGTCTACCTCCTCTTCCACACCGAACAGAAGGTCTTCCTTGTCCTTGTCAGTCAAGACCCGCGCCCTTAATTCCCCACTGGGCATATTGACCCCTTTATGGGAGCTTAGCTCTCCTCCCACAATCACCAGGCATCTGACCTCTGGGGGCTCAACTGCCATCACCTTGAGCTCCAGGGTACCATCTGCCAACAAGATGGTATCCCCTTTCCTTACATCCTCTGCCAGCCCAGGGTAATTTACAGATATCTTATTCGCAGTCCCCTTTGTCCGCTTGCTGGTTAAGGTGAGGGTTGCCCCACTCTCCAGATATATCACTCCCCCTTTGATCTCCCCCACCCTCACCTTTCCACCTCCGAGATCTTGGAGGATGGCCACAGGCCTCCCCAACTTTTTGCTCAATCTCTTTAACTGTTTTATCTTTTCCCCATGCCCCTGACGATTTCCATGGGAGAAGTTGAGCCTGGCCACATCCATCCCCTCTCTGATCATCTCCTCCATGACACCGGGGTCACTGCTGGCAGGCCCGATAGTGCAGACTATTTTCGTCCTCTTTATCCCCCTGATTTGCCCCCCCATCTCTATCGATCCCCTTTTTCCTCCTCCATAAAGGGGAGTTTTTCACTCTTTCTGTATACCAAGGCCTGGCAGGTGGCTACCAGTTGTCCATCCGCATCAGTCACGTTGATGAGATAGGAGGCGGTGCGGCGAGTTAGGCTTATCTCTTGGGCCTCGGCCCGCAGAGTAGACCCCAAGGTGGGGGGAGTTATATAGGTGATATTCATATTCAAGGCGATAGCCACTGTCCCGTGGGAATTGGAGGCCGTTTCAAAGGCCTCATCAATGAGGGCGAATATTGCCCCCCCATGGGCCATTCCGTGGATGTTCTGCATCTCTGGGCGAAAGGTCATCTCCACGATGGAGCGCCCCACACCGATATCCTTCAACTCCATACCGAGGAGCTGAGCGAAGGGTTCCTCTTTTACCCTGTGGGCGATCTTTTCCAAGACCTCTTTCATCCTTCATCCCTCTGGCCCCAAAAAGGACATAAAAAGGCCTATTCCCTCCTTTTGCGAATAGGCCCTCTCAATCTCCGGTCTAGCTTGTCCTTCACCCCTTAGAGATATCTTTCCCTTATCCCTCTTTCTCTTCTTTTTTCTTGCCAGCCTTTGTCTCCTTGGCCCTCAAGGCCGCCTCCATCTTGTCCAGGACGTCGGCCGTCTTTTCCCGCAGGGAATTGGTAGCCTTGACGATGGCCTCTCCTATATTGCTGAGGACCTCGGTCTGCTTCTTCAGGTCAGCTACCCCCCCCACCTTTTGATAGGCGAAGATGGCGATAATCAAGGCGATGATGGCGATAATCAATGCTAAGGCAGTCATACCCTCTCACCTCCCTTCTTGCTCTAGCTGTTTTTGTAGCGCCTTTTCTCTCCTTGCTTTGTTGAACTGGTCGATCTTGGCCACGACCAATCCCAGGATGATCCCAGCCAGGAATGACCCCAAGGTGATCAGGGCCTTGGAGATCTGGGCCTCCCAAAAGAGGAACTTCACCTCTACCGGTTGTGTGTTGTATAAGACATAGATGAGGATAATGATGATAAGGATGATGAGGGTGATAATGCGTGCGGACATGACTCCTCCTTTAAGAATTAGAATAAAACACCCTTTCAAATATTTCATTAACATACTTGAGGTGAATGTTCAAGTCGAAAATGCCATTTATCTCTTTTTTGCTCAGGATATTTACGACATCTTTATCCTCTGTAACCAAGCGTTGAAAGTCCTTCCCTTTCTTCCACGCCTGCATGGCATTTCTCTGTACCCATTGGTAGGCATCCCCCCGTGAGACTCCTTTTCTGATAAGGGCCAGCAGGAGCTGTTGAGAGAAGATGAGTCCTCTGGTCAGCTCTAAATTTTCCGTCATCCGCTCGGGGTATACCTGGAGCCCTTTTAAGATATGGGTGAACCGAGCCAACATATAATCTACCAGGATAGTACTGTCCGGGGCGATCACCCTCTCCACCGACGAGTGGCTGATGTCCCTTTCGTGCCAGAGGGGGATGTTCTCCATGGCGGCCAAGGAGTTGGCCCTCACCACTCTGGCCAACCCTGAGAGGTTTTCCGCCCCGATGGGGTTTCTCTTGTGTGGCATGGCTGAGGAGCCCTTTTGCCCCTCGGCAAAGGGTTCTTCGGCCTCCAAGACCTCGGTGCGTTGCAGGTGGCGGATCTCTAGGGCAAACTTCTCTATGGAAGAGGCGAGCAGTGCCAAGGTAGTGAAAAACTCGGCATGCCTGTCCCGCTGGATGATCTGGGAGGAGACAGGGGCGGGTTTCAGCCCCAACCTCTCACACGCATATTGTTCCACAGAGGGGGGGGCGTTGGCGAAAGTACCCACGGCGCCCGAGATCTTCCCAAAGCTTATGTTCTCCTTAGATCTTTCCATCCGCCCCATGTGCCTACGCATCTCCT
>JAFDHG010000055.1:12080-27713 GCA_019308925.1 Deltaproteobacteria bacterium | reverse complement strand
GATCTTGTTGCCCAGGCTGAGGCTGAACTTTCTGCCTGCCGCATCGCTTGTGTCCCACGCCGCAGCATGCTTGTCGACCCACTCTGCACTGACCTCATCAAAGACCTTCTGGACATCCTTGGGCAGGGAGTCCCACTTCTTTTTGTTCATCGCGACGAAAAAGGCAGTGGTATAGCCGACACTGTAGCATTCGGTGGTATACTTGATCACCTCTCCCTGTTTCCACCCCTTCAGGACTTCCATGGGGCTGAAGGTGGCCTCCACCACCCCCTTCTGCAGGGCCTCATAGGTACCTCCCTGGGGCATGGCAACCGCTACACCGCCCAGGGCCTTTACCACCTTGGCACTTAAGCCGGTAGCGCGGACCTTCATTCCCTTGACATCCTCCATCTTGTAGACAGGCTTCTTGCTGTGCAGCAGTCCAGGGCCATGGGCATGGAGGTAAAGGAGCTTTACATCTGCAAGCTCTTTGGGTTTGTACTTCTTGTAAAAATCGTTAACGATAAAGGTAGCTGCACTTCCATTGGGATACCCCATAGGTAGGTCAATGGCCTCCATGGCCGGGAAGCGCCCGCGGGTATAGGCCAAGCAGGACATCCCGATATCGGCAACACCTTTCAAAACTCCACCATACATCTGACCCCCTTTGAGCAAGGCCCCGCCTGGGAAGTAGGTAATCTTCACCTTTCCATTGGTGCGCTTTTCTACCTCCTTTATCCAGTCCTGCCCAAGTTTGGCCTGAATATGTGTAGGTGGGAAGAAATTGGCGTAGGTGAGCTCTATCGGCTTTTGCGGGGCAGCATGGGCACTGAACAAAGGTAATATCACCAAGACCGAAACCAAAGAAATTACCAAAAATAATTTGCTACCTTTCATGGCTTGCCTCCTTTCTAGAGGAAGATTTAATGAAAGATCCCTCCTTAAAAAACACCCCCTTACAAAGATGACCACCTCCTTTCCATAATGGTATATTGGTAACCGTTTTTACCCTAGCTTAAAAAAATAAGCATGTCAAGCCAAAACCTGCTTTTTTAGGTATTGTATACAACACCCAAAAATAATATAATAATAAATATTGTTGTTTGACAACACCAAAGACTGTAGACTCACGGAAAGGAGGGTAAACAATGGGAATATCTATTCATCTTGGGGAGATGCTTTCGAGGAACGCCCGTTTGTATCCAAACAACCTCGCACTCATCGAACGGGTCCCAGCGGAAAACAAGAGGAGAGAAATCACATGGAAACAGCTCGATGAGTCGGCAAACTGTTTTGCAAACGCCTTAATGAAAAGGGGGATAAAGAAGGGAGATAAGGTCATCCATCTCATGATGAATTCCATAGATTGGTTGATAGCCTACTTTGGAATCATACGTACAGGGGCATGGGCGGTTCCGCTGAACTTTCGTTTCACCAGCAGCGACATAAAATACTGCGTCGATGTAGCTGAGCCTCAAGCGATGGTCTTCAGTGAGGAGTTCACTGATCGGATAGATGCCATAAAGGACGAAATGCCCACTATAGAACATTACATCTACGTGGGGAAGGAGCTGCCAGCATATGCAGAGCCCTTTGATAAAGTCCTGGAAGCCTCATCGCCCAGCCCTCCCAACGTCGAGATCGAGTATGAAGACCCCTGTGGTCTGTATTTTACCTCAGGCACTACTGGTACGCCCAAACCGATCCTCCTCACCCACAGGAACATGGTCTGCGCTTGTATAACGGAGAACGCCCACCACTATCAGACGAAACGAGATAATTTTATCCTCATCCCCCCCCTCTACCACACAGGGGCCAAAATGCACTGGTTTGGGAGCCTGATCGTGGGGGGGCGTGCGGTGATCCTGAAGGGTGTCTCTCCCGAGTGGATTTTGGAGGCAGTGAGCGAGGAAAAGGGGACCATCGTCTGGCTCCTCGTCCCGTGGGCCCAGGATATACTATTGAAGCTTGACAGTGGAGAACTGAAGCCGGAAGATTATGATCTCAGCCAATGGCGGCTCATGCATATAGGTGCTCAACCTGTCCCTCCTTCGCTTGTGAAACACTGGAAAGAGTACTTCCCAAACATGGCCTATGACACCAACTATGGTTTGAGCGAGTCCACAGGGCCTGGCTGTGTACATCTTGGCATAGAGAATGAACATAAGGTCGGCGCGATCGGTTTGCCTGGCTTCAACTGGGAAACACAAATAGTAGATACGGATGGTAACCCCATCCCACTAGGGGAGGTTGGAGAATTGGTTGTTCGAGGTGATGGGGTTATGAGAGAATACTATAAGAACCCAGCAGCAACCGCAGATGCCTTAAGAGAAGGGTGGCTGTATACGGGGGACATGGCCCGACAGGACGAGGATGGATTCATCTTTCTGGTTGACAGGAAGAAGGATGTCATCATCTCCGGAGGAGAGAATATCTTCCCTGTAGAGGTAGAGGACTTCTTGCATACCAACCAGAAGGTAAAGGATGTCGCAGCAATCGGTTACCCGGATGAACGGTTAGGTGAGATCTTGACGGTCGTCATAGAGGTGGTGCCAGGCCAGGCCTTGACAGAGGAGGAGGTCCTTGAGTTCTGTGAGACTCTGCCTCGATACAAAAGGCCGAGGAAAATCCTTTTTGGGGAGATCCCGCGCAATCCGACGGGCAAGATAGAGAAACCAAAGCTGAGGAACAAGTACATCGGCACCAAAGGTGCATTCAAGGCTTAACAACGGTGGGTGACAGAATGAGAACGTACTGGAATGAGGAGGGGGGAACCCATCTATAAGATATAAGGGTTTTAAAGAGGGGATAATTGGATAATATGGCGGTGGAGGCAGGGATCTACTCCCTGGGGAAGGAGGATGCAGAGCCTTAAAGACATATTGCTCAGAGGGGCCGAGGAGATCGGGGTGGCCTTGACCGCCCAGAATGTAGAAAGCTACCTTTATTATATTGAGGAATTAAAGAGGTGGAATCAAAAGGTCAACCTCACCGCCTTAAAGGGAGATCTGGAGATAGGGGTGAAACATTTCTTGGACTCCTTCACCGTTGCCCCTTACCTACAAGGGGCGAAAAAGGTCTTGGATATAGGGGCGGGGGCAGGATTCCCCGGCCTGCCCTTGAAGATTTTATTCCCCTCTATCGAGTTGCTGCTATTAGAGGCCTCCCAAAAGAAGGTCTTCTTCCTGCGACATATAGCCAGGGGGTTAAGGCTAGAAGGGGTGGAGGCCGTCCATGGCCGGGCGCAGAAAAGGGAGATCATTGGGAGATACGCCAGGGGTTTTGACCTGGTCATCTCACGGGCTGTGGCAGATCTGCCGACATTCCTGCAACTGGCCCTCCCCTATACTAAAGAGGGAGGATTCATCTTGGGGATGAGGGGAAAGAGGGGGCAGGAGGAGCTACAGGGGCTGGATTGCGAGAAATTAGGTCTGCGCCTGATCGAGGTGAAGAAATTGACCCTGCCCTTTATGCGAGAGAGCAGGATCCTCCTTTACTTTCAATTCTCCGAGTACCTAACCCCGGCAGCTCTAAGGTACTTTAATCAATAAAGCTACCGAAATTTCCCCTTTTCAAAGGGATGTGTTTATGATAATTAACGAAAAAAGAGGGCCTTTCTAATCAAGAGGGCTGCTCCTGGACATGGGGAAGGTCATAAGTATCGCTAATCAAAAGGGAGGGGTGGGGAAGACGACCACGGCGGTAAACCTCTCCGCTTCTTTGGCCATTGCCAAGGTAAGGACCCTCTTGTTAGACGCCGATCCCCAAGGGAATTCCTCAAGTGGGGTGGGATATGGCAAGGAGGATATAAGAGAAAATCTCTATCACGCCTTGATAGAAGAGGTGAGCATCCGAGAGATCATCAGAGACACCGAGATCCCGTATTTGAAGATAGTCACGGCCAACACCGACCTTATCGGGGCGGAGATCGAGTTGATCAATGAGATAGCCAGGGAGAAGAAACTAAAGGAGGTCTTGAGGGAGGTGGTGCCCGAATACGACTTCATCTTTATCGACTGTCCTCCATCTTTGGGACTCCTCACGGTAAATTCTCTGACTGCCGCTCACTCCGTCCTCATCCCCCTGCAATGTGAATATTATGCCATGGAGGGATTGACTCAACTGCTAAAGACCATCGGGCTTGTAAAGAAACATCTCAATCCCAATCTGCAGATTGAGGGGATATTGCTCACCATGTACGATGTGAGAAACAACCTCTCCCAGCAGGTGGCTGAGGAGGTAAAGTCCCACTTCAAGGGGAAGGTCTTTTCTACCATCATCCCGAGAAACATCAGGTTGAGTGAAGCACCCAGCTATGGAAAACCGGTGATTCTATACGATGCCTACTCCAAGGGGGCACAAAGCTACATCGAATTGGCAAAAGAGATCCTCAAAAACGGGAAGGGGAACCATGGCTAAACGGGTAGCCTTAGGAAAGGGGTTGGGGGCCCTATTCCCCGAAATGGAAAAGGGGGAAAGGGGAAACCTCCTCTTATGTGATGTTAATGAACTCCATCCCAACCCTTGGCAACCAAGGAGGCTACTCCCAGATGAGGGTATAGAGGAACTTGCTCAGTCCATAAGAGAAAAGGGGATATTACAACCCCTAGTGGTGCGCAAAAAGGGGGGGGAATACGAAATCATTGTGGGGGAGAGGAGGTGGCGGGCGGCCCAAAGGGTGGGTCTAAAAAGAATCCCCATCCTCCTCAAAGAGGCCACCGATCAGGAGGCCATCGAGATGGCCCTGATAGAAAACCTCCAGCGAGAGGACCTAAACCCCCTAGAGGAGGCAGAGGCGTATCAGCGGCTGATCAGGGAATTCGCTTATACCCAAGAGGCCCTGGCCCAGCGGATTTGCAAGGATAGGTCTTCTGTGGCCAACACCCTGCGTTTGTTGAAGCTTCCCGACGAGGCCAAAGGTGCCTTGGAAAGAAATGAGATCACCATGGGCCATGCCCGGGCCCTTCTGGCCTTGAGAAACGAAAGGGAGCAGATCTCCTTTTGTCGAAGGATCGTGAAAAAGGGGCTCTCGGTTCGGGAGACAGAGGAGGGGGTGAGGCGCCTCCTGGCACCAGAGGTGAGAAAACCTGCCAGGGAAGAGGGGACTCTGGAGATAGAATCGCTCCGGGAGGAGTTGCGTCGCCTTTTGAAGACCCAAGTGAGGATCAAAATGAGAGGGGATAGGGGGACAATCGAGATCGAGTTCTATTCCTTGAACGATCTGGAAAGGATCTTAGAGGTCATCAGGGGAGTTGATAGACTATAACTGACATAGATCTGCGTGAGGAGGACAATTCAAATGTGGAAAAAAGAAGGAAAGGTAATGGATTCTCTGGGGCGGGGGGAGGTAAATGCCTTCTTGGGGGGTGAGACCTCCTTTGATGGCAAATTGAGCTATAGCGGGGCGGTGAGGCTGGATGGCCGTTTCAAAGGTGAAATCCACAGCGAGGACATATTGGTCGTGGGGGAGACAGCAAAGATCGAGGGGAAGATCAACGTAGGGGCCGCCATCATCCAAGGGGAGGTGGTGGGCAATATAACCGCCAAGGAAAAGGTGGAGCTCCAACACCCCGGAAGGGTGATCGGGGATATAACCACCCCTTCCATCATAATCGATGATGGGGCAATATTCGAGGGAAATTGCAAGATGAAAGAAAGGAAAAAGGAAGAGAGGAAGGATGAAAGAGGGGTAGGTCCTTTTCCGCGGAAAAAAGAGACCGAGGTCAAAGAAGAAAAAACGGAGGAGGGAACCCAATGACTTAGTACCTTAGAGTCCCCTCTTTCTTCAACCGAACAAGAGAATATAGGCAAAGAGAAAGATAACATCCAAAAATACTCCCAGATCCATGTGTTTCTCGCCATCCTCCATTGATACAGCTCGGAACTCTATATAGAAAGGGTGCCGGGCGTAAAAATTTTAATCATTACAAAAGAGAAATTAAAAGTTCATCCTCAAGGTTGACAGAAATATACTTAACTTATGCACAGGAGGATACGGATGGCCTTTATCGTCACTTTTAGTATCCTTTTTGTTTTCTGGATCTTTATCTCTGGGCACCTCGACTGGTGGCATCTTTCATGGGGCGTGCTTTGTTGCGCTTTAGTGGCCTATATCTCTCATGACTTTCTGTTTAAGGACATCCGGTCGAAGGGTAAGATCAAGGAAACAATAAATTTTATCAAATATATTCCTTGGCTTTTATATCAAATTATACGAGCGAACATTTATATTGCCTATCTTGCCCTCCATCCCAGGATGCCGAAATTGATCGATCCCCATATCATTAGGTTCAAAACCAAACTCAAGAAGGACCTTTCGCTGGTCACATTTGCCAATTCCATTACCCTTACACCGGGGACTATCACCGTGCTCATTAAAGATGGCTACTTTTATGTGCATGCCATAGATAGAACTGTGGCAGAGGCCTTACCAGGGAAAATGGAAGATCGGATATACTCATTGTACATGGAGGATTAGATGGAAAACTTCTTCTTGGCCGCTGCCCTTGCCTTATGTGTTCTTATCTTTCTTTCTCTGTATAGGGCGGTATTTGGACCTACGGTATTTGACAGGATCATCGGTGCTGGGTTTATTGGCACCAAGACGATCATCCTTTTAGTGCTTATGGGATTTATTTATAAACGGATTGATATGTTTATAGATCTGGCACTGGCTTATTCTATCTTGAACTTCATCGCCACCCTGATCGTCTCTAAGTACTTTATCAGGAAAGGAGCTAAATAAATGGTTATTGTAGAAACGATATTTATGGTGGCAGGCCTCTTCTTCTTTACCACAGCTACGATCGGGTTTTTGCGTTTTCCTGACTTTTACATGAGGATGCATGCCACAGCAAAGGGTGACACCTTAGGAACATTACTTTTCGTTATAGGCCTTGCCTTATACTATCTGCATCATGGATTTTGCTGGTTAGATGCCGTTCAAGGTATAAAGCTGATATTTATTGCCGTCTTCTGGTTTTTAGCCAGTCCTACAGCCACCCATGCATTGCTGAGGTCTGCATTTGAATCTGATCTTACACCCTGGACTAAGGACGGAAAGGCCGTTATAGAGTGGCCACCGAAAAGGAGGGGAAAATGATCTGGCAATTAAACCTTGTGTTGTTACCTTTTGCACTTATAGCCGCTGTAACTGCTATAAGTGTAAAGGATCTCCTCAGTGCTGTCGTACTCCTTGGTGCCTTCAGCTTTTTTATGTGCCTGCTCTGGGCGGAGATGGGGGCAGTAGATGTCGCCTTCACCGAGGCCGCGATAGGGGCAGGGGTCAACACCGCCTTCTTTATTGCCGCCGTTTATAAGACTACCAGGAGGACAAAAGATTGATGAAGAAGCTTGTGGGTATTTTGATTGCGTTGGTTGCACTTATTGTATTGTTGTATGGGGTAAAGGATTTCCCTAAATGGGCTGATCCCAATCAGCCGGCCAGTGTCCATGTTTCACCGCGGTATATTGAAAGGGCTGTCGATGAGACGGGTGTCCCCAACGTGGTTACTGCTGTGCTCGCTGATTACAGAGGTTATGACACCCTTTTTGAGACCGCTGTCATCTTTACGGCAGGTATTGCAGTTCTCATGCTTTTGAGGAGGACTATGAAATGATAAGAAAACAAGAGGATGTTATCATCCAAACCATCTGTAGACTCTTGATCCCTTTCATGCAAGTTTATAGCCTTTATGTCCTCGCCCATGGCCATGGCAGCCCTGGAGGAGGTTTTCAAGGAGGTTGTATCCTCGCTGCAAGTTTCATCCTTATGGTCATTGCCTATGATCTAAATGAGGCAAAGAGGCGTTTTGCAGAGAAACTCGATGTTATATTTTGCAGTCTCGGGGTATTCATCTTTGCTGGGATAGGGTGGCTCTGTTTGCTCTTGGGAGGGAATTTTCTGGACTATGGGAAATTGAGCAAGATCCTTCCCATTGACCCTGTGATGGCCAGATACTATGGCATAGCTGCAATAGAAACAGGGATCCAGATTACAGTCATGGCCATCATGGTTTCTATTTTCCTTAATTTGGTAACCGGTGGGAAGCATGAAGAGGCCGCGGAGGAAGAAGATGCTGGAAGTAATAGTAAGTAAATACAATTACTGGATTTTTGCCATTTTGCTCATTGTTGGCTTGTATAGCATGATGGCAAAAAACAATCTCATGAAGAAATTGATAGGGATGAATATCTTTCAATGGGCCATAATTCTTTTTTTTATCTCCGTTGGGGCTAAAAGAGGCGGAACTGTACCTATTATTGCTGGGGTACTTGGGGATAGAGGTCATGAGATTGTTGTCAATGCAACGGAGTATGTAAATCCATTACCCCATGCCCTCATGCTGACCGCCATTGTCGTCGGTATTGCGACAACTGGTATTGCCCTTGCCTTACTGGTTGCCATCCATAGAAGATATAACACAATAGAAGAAGATGAAATCATAGAAGAGTTAAAGAAGTGATTTCAGAACAATTGCCAGTCCTGATTGTTGTTACCCCTTTGATTCTGTCTTTTGTTGTGAATGTAGTGGGGTTGTGGAACAAGAAGTTCTGCTACCCCATGGTCTTGCTCGCCCTCTCTGCATGTCTGGTCTTCTCCGGTGGCATTCTTGATGTGGTCATAACGCAGGGCAAGCCTATTCACTATTACCTGGGCGGCTGGAAACCTCCCTGGGGTATTGCATATTTCATAGACCACCTCAGCGCCTATATGGCCGTTATCATAGCGGCCATTGCCTTGATCGTGGCCATCTATTCAAAAAGGAGTGTTGAGCAAGAAATACCCGAAAATAAAATTCCTCAACTTTATACCCTCTTTCTTTTAAATATTACCGGTCTGTTGGGTATCACGGTTACTGGTGACTTGTTTAACCTCTATGTGCTACTAGAAATTACCTCCTTTTCTGCTTATGCCCTTATAGCCATAGGGGAAAAGGGGGCGCTCATTGCCAGTTTTCGATATGTTGTTATGGGTACAATTGGTGCTTGTTTTTATTTATTGGGCGTGAGTTTCATCTATATAATGACTGGTTCACTCAATATGGCTGATGTAAGTCAAATACTGCCTCATCTTTACCAATCTAAGGTTGTACTTATGGCCTTTACTTTTCTCATCATAGGGATAGCTATAAAAATGGCACTTTACCCTCTACATGCATGGCTCCCAGATGCCTATACCCATGCCCCCTCAGCGATTAGTGCATTGATTGCCCCTACAATGACTAAAGTAGGATGCTACGTTTTGATAAGAATTATGTTCTATGTGTTTGAACCTCACTTCTCTATAGAGTTGATACCAATAACTACTATACTTGGTTGGATAGCCGTCATTGCTATGATTGTCGGCTCTCTCTATGCTATAGCTCAGAATGATTTAAAGAGGATGCTCGCCTACTCTACTGTGGCCCAGATAGGGTATATCGTTATGGGAATAGCACTGGCAAACAAAGCCGGTCTTACTGGTTCTCTCCTCCATATCCTCAATGAAGCCTCCACTAAAGGATGTTTGTTCCTCGTAGCAGGGGCAATCATGTATAAAATGAGAATGCGGAATATTAATCAACTTAAACATTTATTTTGGAAGATGCCATTCACTATGATTGCCTTTACTATCGCTGCCCTTTCCATGATAGGGATACCACCTACCTGCGGCTTTTTTAGTAAATTGTATTTGCTTTTGGGAGCAATTGATGCCAAGCAATGGGTTTTTGTGGCAGCTCTATTGATAAGCACTATCCTTTGCGTTGTTTATTTCTTCAACGTCATAAAGTATACGTTCTTTGAACCATCTGAACCAGCTTACGCCTATGATGGAGGAAGTCGCGAGACAACGAATATCGATGAAGTTACTTTAAGCATGCTTATTCCTATATGGATTACGGCTATAGGTATAGTGTTACTGGGTATTTTTAGCGGGAAGATTATTTCTACGGTGCTTAAATTTACCATCCCAACGGGTTTCTAAGAGGAAGATGATTTGAATATTCTGTCTGCTTGGTTATGCATAGCTTTTCCCGTAATTGGCGTGCTTGTAACCCCTCTTCTAGCCAAGGTGCATCATAAATTGAGAGATTACGGAGCGGTGTTTTTCTCCTTCCTTGCAGCCTTGGCCGGTCTGAAACTTATAACATATCTATTTGATCCCTCAAAATTACCGATAGAGAGTGCTGTTGTATGGCTGAGTTTTCCTATCGAGGTAAAATTTGGTGTCTTGGTAGATCCTCTGAGTATCATTCTGGCAAATGTAGTTGCGGTGATAAGTTTCTTTATCATGGTCTATTCCTTAGGGTATATGAAGGGTGATCCTTCCTCAACACGGTATTGGATGTTGATGAACCTCTTTATTGGAAGCATGCTCCTTCTCGTTTTGTCCAATAATTTATTATTTCTCTTTGTCGGGTGGAAAATGGTGGGTCTGTGTAGCTATGCACTAATAGGCTTTTACTATAAAGACGAAGAGGAACACTGGATAGGCGGACCTCCCCCTACAAAATACTGCACGCCTTCTCATGCAGGCTTAAAGGCACTAATCGTGACCTCAGCGGGTGATGTTTTGCTTTTGGGTGGAATTTTAATAGTCTTCTTCTATTCTGGAACCTTAAACCTTTTGGAACTCTATAAGACTTCATCCGAATGGATACCAGAAATGACTAAGTTCCCAGGAATAATCATATTGACGAGCTTCCTCCTCCTTGCAGGCCCTGCTGGTAAGTCTGCCCAATTCCCATTCCATGAGTGGCTCCCCGAGGCAATGGCAGGTCCCACTCCTGTTTCAGCCTTGATTCACGCAGCAACAATGGTTAAAAGTGGCGTATATTTAGTTGCTCGATTTGTGCCTATATTTTATTATGCTTATTGGGTAGTTGGATGCAAGGAAGCATCTCTCTTTTTCTTTTTGACGGCCTGGATAGGTGTCATTACAGCCTTTTTGGCAGCTACCCAAGGTATGGTTTCTCTAGAATTAAAAAAGGCCTTGGCATATTCTACGGTTAGTCAGATAGGTTACATGTGGCTCGGTTTAGGGGTGGCCGGACTGACTCCATTTCTATTAATAGAAGGCCTTACATCGGGAATATTTCATCTAATGAGCCATGCCCTATTTAAAGCCTGCCTCTTCCTTTGTGCTGGTTCAGTCCTTCATGCCGCCCACTCCATTTATATGCATGAAATGGGTGGCTTGAAAAAGTCCATGCCTTTTACGTGGATTTTCATGTCAATCGCGGCTCTGTCGTTAATGGGGGTCCCTCCTTTTCCTGGTTTCTGGAGTAAAGATGCGATCCTTCTCTCATGTTTAAAAACCCATAATTATCCACTCTTCTTTCCTGCTTTGATTACTGTAATTTTGACCTCTTTTTATACAGCCCGCTTCATGGGAATGATTTTTTATGGGCCAGAAAGTAATAATATAGAAAATTTAAAACGAAAAGGGGGCCACTTTGGTGACGGTTACCCCTCAATGTGGCTCGCCTGCGGTAGCTTGGCGGTCGCTATTGTTTTCATTGGCCTATTCGGTCCAAAGGTAGAGCACCTTTTGCGAGAGGGGTTTGAATATACGCTGGTGAAAGAGCATCATTTACCCATTGCACATGCAAACACATATTCTTCCTCGCATCTATCGGTCCCTCTTTTGTCCGCAGCTTTTTTAGTGATAGGTGCTATGCCTGCCTATTTATTGTATATAGCACGTAAACTAAACCCTAAGGTCATATTAGAAAAGCACCCAAAACTGAAAATATTGCACAAATTCTTTTGGAACAGGTGGTATATAGACAGTTTTTATTACAGGTTTTTTGTAGGTGGAACAAAGAATGTCTCTGATTTGGTACCTGCATATATCGAAGACCCCTTAGATGGGACATATCATAGGTGGATTCCCTCTCTCCCCAAGATATTCTATGATTGGCTGAAGGAATTTCGGACAGAGAGTAGACAACTATTTTATAACGTAGCATACATCCTCATCTTCCTTGTTTGCCTTCTTTTTCTGATACTAGGAAGGATAAGGTAATGTCGCACGTGCTCCTTCAAACAATCATAGTGCCGGTTATTGCCTCTTTATTGATCCTCCTAAGCAGACCAAAAACTGGTTGGAAGGCAGGCTGGATAGCAGCATTTAGTCTTTTGTATACGAGTATCCTTCTTTGCCTGGCAGGCATTAAAATTTATCAAGGTACAACGGTCTATGAGGAATATCCATTTGTTGGCATCCATATGAAGCTTGATCTTCTGGCCGATGGCCTCAGTCTTCCCGTTGCACTAATAATAAATCTGATATGCACTGCTCTTGCATTTTACTCGATACACTATGTAGAGCATCGAGTGGATATATTATATAGTGAAGCGGATAAGGACACAAGACTTAAGTACTATACAAGATACTTTATTTTGTATCTCCTCTTTCCTACAGGCTTTGCCGGTGTCTGTTTTACAACAAATTTGTTGGCCATGTATTTCTTCTTGGAGCTGTTACCCATTCCTCTTTACTTCATAATGGCTTATTTTGGCTATATAGACCGTGTTAGAGTTGCCCTCATGTGCTTGCTATGGGGGGTTATAGGAGCAAGCCTTTTCCTTGTAGGATCTTTATTAGCTTATTTTCAGACAGGTAGTTTTCAAATTTCGGAGTTGCATACTCTTGTAGGAAACCCAATGACTGTTTGGATTATCCTTTTATTCCTTCTTTGTTTATCTACTAAATTGGCAATATTCCCACTTCATGTTTGGATGCCGTGGGTTCATGCAGAACACCCCACATGTATCGCTGGGTTGCTTGCGGTTTATGCAAATCTAGGAGCCTATATACTTGTTAGAATTATCATTTTGCCCATTCATGCAGATTTCAAGGTATTCTCTATACCTCTCATGATAATGGTCCTCGTAACCATGGTATACGGCTCTCTTCTTGCCATGGCTCAAACTGATGTAAAGCGACTTGCTGCTTGTTCAACCATAAGTCAGATATCATATTCTATCCTTGGATTAGCTGCGGCAACAACTGTAAGTATTGAAGGGGGAATGTTCTTCTTCCTGAGTCACATCATGGGCAAAACTATCTTTTTCTCAACCGCAGGCATACTGGTCTATGTAACAGGGATTAGGGATATGCGACAAATGGGTGGGCTTGCATCTAAAATGCCCATAACCGCTCTACTCTGGATAATGGGCTCAATGATGCTTTCAGGCTTTCCACCCTTTAGCAGTTTTGCAGCAGAATGGATCATGTTCACAGGTATCTTCAAATTTGGAGTATATACAGTTCCCGTTGGACTGATCATTGCGCTTCTGGGTGTTTCTGCAATCATATTAACAATTAGTTATACATTCTGGTCTGCGAAAAAAATATTCTTTGGTCCCTTGAGGTCTCATTTATCAAAAAGTGACATTAAGGATCCTCCATTAACAATGAGTATCCCACTTCTCCTCTTGGCTCTTACATCACTCATCCTATGTGTATATCCTAAACTTATTATGGATATTTTCCACAATGTGATAGGGAAATTATAGCGGGGTTGTTCATGACAACGGTTTTTAAAGACAAATTCCTATCGTGTCCGGCTTTGAGGCCTTAAAGGAACATGGCCGTCATGACACCAGGCACTGAGCTATGCCGCCGAGAAGATACCGAACGACTGTTGTAAGCGCATGGTTTCAGATAATACATAATGTTTTGAAAGGAGCTTAATGATGAAACATCAAAAAATGGTTCAAGTCGAAGACTATGAACAGTTCGTCGGAGCGGAAACGATCGAGCGCATTAGAGATAAAGCAAAGCCACTCCAGGACCTCCATGTGGCCAATGTAAATTCGACCTACTATGGGGGTGGTGTGGCGGAGATATTGTCATCGCTGACGCTTTTGATGAACAGCCTGGGTATCAAGACGGGATGGAGGTTGATTCAAGGAGCACCAGATTTCTTCAGCATCACCAAAAAGATGCACAATGCCCTGCAAGGAGGGGAGATCAATTTGAGCGAACGGAAGATGCAA
Source organism: Deltaproteobacteria bacterium (assembly GCA_019308925.1). Classification (NCBI taxonomy): domain Bacteria; kingdom Pseudomonadati; phylum Myxococcota; class Myxococcia; species Deltaproteobacteria bacterium. Next base: position 13,745 of record JAFDHG010000055.1, on the reverse strand, counting down.
ATTTACGAGGACATCATCTATCAAAATGCCATTCGAAACCACCTGGATAACCACAATATGGTCATTATCCACGACCCCCAACCCCTTCCCATGATCAATCACTATAAGAAGAGCGGCCCCTGGGTCTGGCGCTGCCACGTCGACCTGACGAACCTGAACCATGAACTGTGGAACTACTTGGCTCCGTTCGTAGAAAAATATGACGCGGTGATTGTTACCCTCAAAGAATACATGCAAAAACTTAAGACGCCACAGGTGTGCTTCATGCCAGCGATCGATCCCTTCTCCATCAAGAACCGAGAAATGAGCGAAGCTGAGGTCAGTGAGCGGCTGGATCACTATAACATCCCCACGGACCTGCCACTGGTAGTGCAGATCTCCCGCTTTGATCGCTGGAAGGATCCAGGGGGTGTCATTCGGGCATTCAAACTGGCAAGAAAGGATGTAGACTGCACGCTCGTGCTGCTCGGCAATGTGGCCACAGACGACCCGGAAGGCCCAAGGGTGTACGAATCGCTGCTTGACCAACAGGATGAGCGTGTCATCATCCTCAGCCATCAGGACTCGGCGCTGGTGAACGTACTACAGCGCAGGGCGGCCGTTGTGCTGCAAAAGTCCATCCGCGAAGGTTTTGGCCTAACGGTTACTGAGGCCATGTGGAAAGGTACTGCCGTTATCGGAGGCAACGTCGGTGGAATCCGTTACCAGATCAAGGATGGCGTGAATGGGTTCCTGGTCTCATCTGTTGAGGAAGCAGCAGAGAGGATTGTCCAGTTGGTCAAGGATGAGAAACTGCGGAAGCAACTGGGACAAAAGGCGAAGGAGACCGTGAGGGAAAGATTTCTGCTGACGCGCTACCTGGAACAATACCTTGACCTCTTCAGCTCTTTTGAGACGATCTACCGGTTAACCAATAGCAAATAAAAATTAGAAATGAAGGTTCTCCTCCCATTTAGTTGGTGAAATTGAGAGGATTCAAGGGCTTAAAATGCAGGGGTCTAGGATTCAAGGGTTCTAGTGATGTGCCTATGGCACATCACTCTGGGGGTGAGGCCCCCTGAAAAAAACGACTGGAGGTCGTTTACTCGACCACTGGACCCGCTCGGCTGTCTTCGACCCTGAGACTTCAGCGTGAGCTCAGTCGAACGCTCAGACCGAAGGGAGCTCGCCGCAAGCCCTTGGCCCCTGGAACCCTGTATCTATTGACCCCTAGAACCCTTCATTATGAATCCTTGAATCCTTTTTTGACAACTTTTTTGGATCTTTAAAATAAATTTGGGGAATGTCCTGCTCTTTATTTGTATTGACATCCCCAGAGGTAAATGGTTATAAAAAAATCAAAAAAATAAAAGGAGAAGGATATGCGGGAAAAGGTAGAAGAGGTATTGAAAAAGGTCAGGCCGGCCCTGCAGGCAGACGGTGGAGATATAGAGTTGGTGGACGTGGAAGATGGAGTGGTAAAGGTCAGGCTTACGGGGGCCTGTGCAGGTTGCCCTATGTCCACCATGACCCTAAAGATGGGCGTAGAGCGGATCTTGAAGGAGCAGATCCCGGAGCTAAAAAAAGTGGAGGCCCTTTAGACGATATGAAATCCGGAGTTCCCCCCTGAGCAACATGAAGAGGATATCCCTTAGTGCCCCGGCCAAGGTAAACCTCAGGCTAGAA
>JAFDHG010000055.1:0-12064 GCA_019308925.1 Deltaproteobacteria bacterium | reverse complement strand
AAGGCCTGATGGCTATCACGAGATCAGGACTTGGATATATCCCATAAGTCTTGAAGATGAGCTCCTCATCGAGAGGGTTGCCCCTCCGAGGATAACCTTATCTTCCTCTCACCCTGAGCTTCTCCTTGGAGAGAAAAATCTGGCCCATCGTGCTGCTGCCCTCTTTATGAAAGAGACAGGCCTTTTAGGGGGTATAAAAATAGAGATCATCAAGAGGATTCCCTTGGCCGCTGGACTGGGGGGAGGAAGCAGCGATGCTGCAACTGTCCTAAAGGCCATGAATATCCTTTGGGGGACGAAAATTCCCCCGCAAGGATTGATGAAAATTGGGGAAAAGATAGGGGCGGATGTCCCCTTTTTTCTCTTGGGAAAGGGGGCAATCATGGGGGGAAGGGGAGAAAGGTTAGTGAAGTTTCTCCCTCCCCTGAAGGCTTGGGTGGTATTGATAAACCCTGGACTCCCCTTATCCACACAAAATGTCTACCAAATGGGGAAATGGGGGTTGACAAAGGATAGAAGGGATAATAGAATTTTAACACTCCCTCAAGACCTTGAAAAGATGGATGATTTCCTCCACAACGATCTAGAAGAGCCGGCGTTGGAATTCATGCCCCTCATTGGGGGAATGAAAGAACGTTTACGCCAGGTAGGGGCCAGAGGGGTCTTAATGACGGGGAGCGGGCCCACGGTCTTTGGTCTCTTCTCGAAGGAAGAGGAGGCAAGTCGAGCAACAAGGGATCTGAAGACGGAGGAGGGGTGGACGTCTTTTGTCGCCCATACCCTCTCCGATTCATAGGCGGGTTGGGGTGTCGTCAAGTGGTAAGACACGGGATTTTGGATCCCGCATTCGGAGGTTCGAATCCTCCCACCCCAGCCAATTTTGACGACCTTCAGGTCGTCCATTCATGTGGTTTCACCCCCTTAAACCCCCAATAAGGAATACCTAAAATTGGGGGGAGGGGACCTTTGGCCCCCAGAGAGACAGGTCGAAGACCTGTCGGGGGAGTTTGAGGGGGCTTCCCCCTCAAAGGGAGGCAAAATTAGGGAAAGAGGTATTTACGTGAGTAAAGGTGAGGACAAACCCTCATAAGGATTTAAAGTAGCAGGGGATGATTTCCAAGATGATATCACGCAACAGTTCAATAAAGGTGTTTTCGGGAAATTCCAATCCTGGCCTGACGGAGAATATCTGCAGCTATTTAGACGTCCCCCTGGGTATGGCCCAGGTGAAGACCTTCAGTGACGGGGAGATTGCGGTGGAGATAAACGAAAGTGTAAGGGGCCTAGACACCTTCGTCGTTCAGTCCACCTGTACCCCTGTAAATAAAAATTTAATGGAACTCCTCATCATGATCGATGCCCTCAGGAGGGCTTCAGCAGAAAGGATAAATGCCATCATCCCCTATTATGGGTACGCCAGACAGGACCGTAAGGTGGCCCCCAGGCAACCCATTTCGGCCAAATTGATGGCCAACCTGATCACTGTTGCCGGGGCCTCCCGAGTCCTGACCATGGACCTACATGCCGGACAGATTCAGGGTTTCTTTGATATCCCCGTAGACAACCTCTACGCCTCCCCCATCCTCCTGGATTATCTGCGCAAAAAATTCAAGGATGATTTGGTGCTTGTTTCCCCTGATGCAGGTGGGGTGGAGCGGGCTAGGGCCTTTGCCAAGCGTTTGGATGACTCTTTGGCCATCATTGACAAAAGGAGAGAGATAGCAAACGTCGCCCAAGTCATGCACCTCGTCGGCGAAGTAAAGGGAAAGATCTCAGTTATACTGGACGATATGGTAGACACAGCAGGGACCCTCACCAGGGCAGCGGAGGCGTTAAAGAAACATGGATCCGTGGCAATCTATGCCTGTTGTACCCATCCGGTGCTGTCGGGCAACGCCATCGAAAGGATAACTAACTCCCCCATTGAGGAACTCATCGTGACCGACACCATACCCATCACCCAAGAAGGAAGTAGGTGTAAAAAGATAAAGGTCCTCTCTGTGGCGGATCTCTTTGGTGAGGCGATAAGCAGGATACACAACAACGATTCGGTCAGTTCTCTGTTCGTATAAAGGAGGAAAAGATGGAAGAGGGGGTCTTAGTGGCTCAATTTAGAACGGGGAGGGGGAAAGAGCAGGCGCGGAGGCTGAGACGCCAAGGCTTAATCCCCGCCATAGTCTATGGACACCGTGTAGCACCCATCCCCATAATCTTGAACGCCCAGTATCTGGCCAAGGTCCTGCGGGGAGAAGCGGGAGACCGGACCCTGATCAATCTCACCATCGAAGGGCTGGGAGACGGTCCCATCAGCAAGACCGTGATTCTCAAAGAGAAACAGATAGACCCCTTAAAGAGGACGTTGCTGCATGTGGATCTATACAGTATTGCCATGGACGAAGAAGTCTACGTAGATGTCCCGATCCACATTGTGGGCAAGGCTGCGGGGGTGGAGAAAGGTGGTGTGCTGGAACAGATCCTCAGGGAAATTGAGGTGAAGTGCCTCCCCACAGACATCCCCCCCAGGATCGAGGTAGATATCTCCTGCCTCGATATCGGCGATGTCTTTCATGTAGAGGATATTAAATTAGAAAAGGTGAAAATACTGGCCGATCCTGAACAGGCCGTAGTAACTGTAGCGCCACCGGCGGTTCTAGAAGAGGCTGTGGCAGAAGAGGAGATAATTGAGGAGGAGGAAAAAGAGGAGGTTGAAGAAAAAGAAGAAGAATAGGGCCAGTTTCAAAGATGGCTAGTTATACATATTCATGGCCTTTTCTGCCCCATATAAAAGAACGGCCTCGATAGCTTCAGATGCCCTCTCCACACTTTCTTCCAAAAGGGGGATCTGGTGATCAGAGAAAGGGGCAAGAACATATTCTACTTTTTTTTCAAACTCTTCTGGCCTGCCAATTCCCACCTTCAACCTCAAAAAATCATCCCTTTCTAAACTCTCCATTATCGATTTTACCCCCTTGTGCCCACCATACCCCCCTTTTTTCTTTATCTTTATCTGACCAAAGGTCAAATCTAAATCGTCATGTATCACCAAGAGATGGTCCAGGGAAACCCCCAGTACTTCTATTAATTTCCTTGCCGCCATGCCACTCCTGTTCATGTAAGTCAAAGGTTTCGCTAATACAACGTCCTGCTGCCCCACAAGGCCTTTCCCTATTTGAGCCCCTCCTCTCTCCCCTTTAAAAATTATCCCCTCCTTTTGGGCAAATCGATCCAATACCAAAAAGCCCATATTATGTCTGGTCAACTCATATCTTTTGCCCGGATTCCCCAAACCTACAATAAGCCAGAACAATGTTCTATAACCCCGCAAAAATAATGATTTTTTCACTTAATATATTGAAGTTATTTTTGCTTATTGTCAATAAAAATTTAGCTGCACTTAAACCCTTATGAGGGTTTGCCCTTACCCCCGCCTATGTAAAATACGATAGGTCTTTGACCTATCTCTCTGGGGGCCATTGGCCCCCAGACCCCCAAAAAGGAAAAATACCTTATTGGGGGTTTCATGGGGTAAAACCCCCTGAAGAGACGACCTAAAGGTCGTCAAGGATTCTAGGATTCGAGGGGTCTAGTAAAAATATATTTTTGAATCCTGGAACCCTTGGCCCCTAGACCCCTATATTAATTAAGGGTTTCAGGGGGTCCTGCCCCCTGAAGTAAGTCTGAAAGAATGTAGAGGCCGAAACTGTTTGCAAGCTTAACTCTACCGTGAATGAGTTTCACGGTAGAATTGTCCTTATTTTCACAAAAAGGAGAAAAAACCCTTGACGTAACTTTATATGTTCTGCTAGATTAATTCTTCGATGTTAATAAATTTAGATTTCTTCCCTAGTGGAAGGAAGGAGGATGGAAGGAGTGATAATCCTATTTGAAGAAAGAGGGGAGAGATCTTGAAAGCAAACTTTAATCTTGAAGGAGGTGTATTATGGTACCTGGAATCTTTTGGGTTGTTTTGATAGGGGGTGGTATTGGTATCCTTTTCGCTTTGGTCCTGACATGGTATATCCTTCGGGCTGAGCAAGGAACAGCAGAGATGCAAGACGTTAATGCCATGATTAACGAGGGCGCCTGGGCCTTTTTCAGACGCCAATATTCTACTATTGGCATAACTGCTATTATAATAGCAGTAGTAATTGGCGCTATCCTTGGCCTCCTAAGTGGCGAGACAGAATTGGAGAAGCTAGGAATATCTGCCTTTGGTCTAGGATGGAGAACAGCGATTGCCTTCCTTGCGGGCTCTTTCTGTTCCTCACTTTCCGGATTTATAGGGATGCTGATTGCAGTTAAGGCAAATGTGCGCTGTGCTGCTGCCTCTCATCGTGGTCTAAACCCAGCTATCCAGGTAGCATTACGTGGTGGAGCAGTCTCTGGCTTTCTTATTGTCTCTTTGAGTCTGCTAGGGGTAACCGCAATGTTCTTTGCCTTTGGAGGAGTCAGCCATCCTGAGATTGCCCCTCATCTTATTGTTGGTTTTGGTTTTGGAGCTAGTATGGTTGCCCTCTTTGCCCAGCTTGGTGGTGGTATCTATACAAAGGCTGCTGATATGGGGGCTGATCTTGCTGGTAAGGTTGAGGCTGGAATCCCTGAGGATGACCCTCGCAATGCGGCAGTGATTGCTGACCTGGTTGGTGATAATGTTGGTGACTGTGCCGGTCGTGGAGCAGATCTTTTTGAATCTACCGCAGCAGAAAACATAGGTGCTATGATAATTGGTGTGGCGTTGTATCTAACCTCAATAAAGGCAGGCGTCCCTGCAATTATTGCTGTTGGTTGGGTCCTTTTTCCCCTCATCATTCGTGCATTTGGCATCATTGGAAGCTTGGTAGGGATACTGGTTGCACGCAGTAAAAGCGAGGAGGAGGATCCGATGACTGCCCTCAACCGGGGCTATTACGTAGCCTTGGCCCTTTGTGGAATAGCAATGGTTTTTACATGTAGATTTATGTTCGGATACATGTGCCCAACTGGATGGTTATGGCTTATGGGAGCTGGACTTGTTGGTATAATAATTAGTGTATTCGTAGTCTATATTACCCAGTATTATACGGAGTCCAGATTCACCCCAACAAGATCAATCGCTGAAGCTTGCCGTACCGGCCCAGCAACTACAATTGTAACTGGGATGTCGGTGGGCTTTGAAACCATCATGCCTACTGCGATTGTTATTACCCTTGCTCTTCTCCTCTCTTACTGGTTTGGCATAAAGGCGGGATTAGATCTCCCTTGGTGGATAAGTGGCGCTTATGGCTCGGCAGTAGCTACCATGGGTATGTTGATGACCTGTCCATTTATTCTGGCAGAGGATACATTTGGTCCTATAACTGATAATGCCAATGGAATCAATGAGTTTACCCATGCAGGATCTGAGATAAGAAGGGTTACTGACCATCTTGATGCTACCGGTAATACTACTAAGGCCTTAACAAAGGGATATGCTATGGTTTCCGCAGGGTTGGCTGGTTTTCTCCTATTTCAGGCCTATTTTGACAGGGTTTTGCTCTTCCAGGGTAGAGAAGGAGAGATGTTCATTGTAAATCTTGTTCGCCCTGAGGTTTTTATTGGCGCTCTTTTAGCCATCATGATGGTCTTCCTTTTTAGTTCCTGGTCACTTAGGTCAGTAGGAAAAGCAGCAAGTGGGATTATCGATGAGGTGAGGCGTCAGATTAAATCTGATCCTGGAATTATGGAAGGAACCTCCAGGCCTGATTATAGTAGGGCAGTGGACATCACTACACGGGCAGCATTAAAGGGGATGATTGCTCCTGGATTGCTCCCTGTGTTTCTTCCGGTAGCTATCGGGATCGTCTTTAGATTCATATCCGGCTATGATGCACCGATGGCAGTGGGGGCGTTTCTTATGACAGGAACTATTGCTGCTATCCTTGTGGCTTCCTTTATGAACAATGGTGGTGGTGCCTGGGATAATGCCAAGAAATATATTGAGGATGGACAACTCAAAGACGAGGAAGGTAAGATTATCAGTAAGGGTTCAGCTATCCATGCGGCAGGTGTAGTTGGTGATACTGTAGGTGATCCACTTAAAGACACTGTGGGGCCATCACTACATATTGTAGCTAAGCTTATAGCTACTGTAACATTGGTGCTTTGTCCTTTGTGGATTTAGCAAGCCCTTTGCAGAATCCCCCGCGGCAAGCCGCGGGGGTGAATGCATGCCATACCTAGGGGGTTATAAGGGGGAGCAATAGCGTCCCCCTTAATATTTTCTGGGCCATTTAGTAGTCAACTCGGGCTATTAGGTGTTTTAAAGCTCTTTGAAAAAGAAAGGATTATATCAATTTTTATGTCTAATTTTGGGACGTAAGTTGGGGGTTGTCTTTGGGATAAACCCATGGTAATGATAAGGAAGAATTTTACCGTGAACATATTTCACGGTAAATTAGGCCTTAAAGAGATTTCGGCCATTAAGGTTTTCAACCTTACTTCAGGGGGCTTCGCCCCCTGAAACCCCCAGAGAAGGGAAATTCCCCTTTTGGGGGAGTTTGAGGGGGTGAAACCTCCTCAAATAGAGGTCGAAGGAATGACTGTGGTATTTTCATGGGAAAGGAAGGGTAAACCCTGCATGAGGGTTTAGGTGAAGATGAGATGGTGAAACAGGAAAGGTCCTCTCTGATCTATCCCAAAGAAAGGGAAAAGGAGGAGAGGAGAAAAAGAAGGTGGATCCTTTGGATCATCCTAGCTGTTGTTGTCATTCAACTTATTGCCTATCGTCAACACATTCTCACCGCCTTCGGCAGATATCTGATCTACCAAGAACCTCCCCAAAAGGCCGACGTGATCGCCATCTTGGCCAATTGGGGAGACACCATTGTCAGGGCCAGAGGCGGAGCCGATCTCTATAAAAGGGGCCTGGCCAAGAGGATCTTTATCTCCAGGGTAGAGAGGATGGAGGGCCTGGAGGAGGTAAAAAAACAGGGGATATTCATCCCGGAAAACAGGGATCTGGCCATTATCGTCCTAGAGGGGCTAGGGGTCCCTTTGGCTGCTATCGAGACATCCAAACAGGAGGTCACCAGTACCAGGGAGGAAGCCAAAGAGGTGCGGAATTTTATCGAAAAAAGGGGGTACAAATCTGTCCTATTGGTAACCTCCAAATACCACTCCAGACGCGCCCATCTCATCTTCAAGGATACCTTAAAGGAAAAGGCCAAGGTCATCAGTGTTCCCTCTCCTTATGACTCTTATAATCCTGAAGGTTGGTGGAAGAGGGAGAAGGATTGGAAAAGGGTGATATTGGAGTATCAAAAACTCCTTTTGTATTATTGGCGAAAGGTCTTCTGAAAAGGGAGGGCAAGATGGAAATAGGTGATAAGATCACCTTTCCTTTTGGGAAAGGGGAAAAGGAGGGAACAGTTTACAAGATATTTCCCAAGACAGTCTACATCAGGGTAGACTTCCCCCAACACAAAGGGAAGGTCATCAAGAGGTCGATCATGGAATTGCAAACGAAAGGGGTGAAGAAAAAGAAGGCGGCAAAAAGGGGACGGAGGAAAGAAGGGGCCAAAAAGAGATCCACTGCATGAAGACCCTGGTGGTAACAGCTGCCTTGATTGCAAAAGGGGGACGCATCTTGGTGGCCCAAAGGGAGGAAGGAGATGACTGGGGTCTTCATTGGGAGTTTCCCGTTTCAATATCCTTCTTCTAGCCTATAAGTGCAGGATAGAGGGAGGGGTCCCCAGGGCCATAGGTTGCCGAGATCTCAGGTGGGTGGGAGAAAAGGAACTGAAAGCTCTCCAGATGCCACCTGCTGATGAGGAAATTCGATAAAGCATCCTGCAAGAGGGTCTATGGGATTTAGATGCGGCATAGTGGGACTTCCCAATGTGGGAAAGTCGACCATCTTCAACGCCTTGACGGCGGCAGCGGCAGAAGTGGCCAGCTATCCCTTCTGCACTATCGAACCCAATGCAGGGATCGTCCCTGTCCCCGACGAGAGGTTAGATGTTTTAGCCCGTCTGATCAAACCCAAAAGGGTCACCCCCACCACATTGGAATTCTTCGACATCGCAGGGCTGGTCAAGGGGGCCAGCAAGGGGGAGGGGCTGGGGAACCAGTTTTTGGCGCATATAAGGGGGGTAGATGCCATCGCCCATGTGGTCAGGTGTTTTACAAACGATGATATAGCCCATGTATACGGTACCATAAATCCCCGACGAGATGTAGAGGTAGTAGATACTGAGCTCATCTTGGCCGATTTAGAGGTGGTGCAGAGAAGGCTGGAAAAATTGGGGCGGCTCCTCCGGCTGGGCGAGAGGGGGACACAGGAGGAATCCCGCCTTTTAGAAGGGATCAAGGAGACCCTGGAAAGGGGACAAAGGGCGGGGGAATTTCTCAGAGCAGCGGGGAAATCCCTACCCCCAGACCTCCAACTCCTCACCGCCAAGCCGACCCTTTATGTGGCCAATGTGGAGGATGCGGGTGGGGAAGAGCAGAACCAGTACTTAAAGGATCTACAGGAGGCGGCCCGGGCCGAAGATATCCCCGTGGTAGTCATTACAGGAAGGCTGGAGGCGGAAATCGCCCAGCTAAATCAGGGGGAAAGAGAGGAGTTTCGCCAAGAATTGGGGCTGAAGGATTCCGGCCTAAAACGACTGGTACAGGTGGGTTACGATATCCTCGGCCTCATAACCTTTTTCACCACGGTAAACTTAGATCTCAGGGCATGGACAGTCCCCAGCGGAACCCCTGTCCTGCAGGCCGCCGGAAAGATCCATAGTGATATGGAACGGGGGTTCATCAGGGCCGAGGTGATCTCCTTTGAGGACTTCCTGGGTTGTGGTTCAGAACAAGTAACCAGGGAGAGGGGGCTTCTGAGATCGGAGGGGAAGGATTATTCGGTTCAGGATGGGGACATCATCCACTTTAGGTTCCATGTCTGACCCTAGGACATCTCTCTTCAGCAGATAATAATCCCATGCCCGTTCCCTCCAGCGTATTTGCGAAAAAAAGGGTCCACATCGCCGGCTTTATCCTTATAGTCTTCCTCAGTACCCTTCTATGGTTATTTATCCGTTCCCTTCCTGATGTGCGCCCTCTGAAAGACCCCCAGTACAACATGAAGATCATGGTAAGCGACTGGCGGGGGCGGAGATCCTCCTTCGTCCTGGGGCCGCGAAATCCCCTCTGGACCTCCCTCTCACAGATCCCCCCCACCCTCAAGTGGGCCGTCATCGTGGCAGAGGACGACACCTTCTACCAACACAGGGGGTTCAATTTTTCCGCCATGAGAGACGCCCTCTGGGAGGATATCAAAAGGTGGAGGCCTGTACGGGGAGGAAGTACCATCACCCAACAGCTTGCCAAAAACCTCTATTTATCCAAAAAGAAATCTCTCTTCAGAAAATTGAAGGAAGCAGCTATCGCCCGGAGATTGGAGAGACACTTGAGCAAAGACAGGATCCTCGAATTATATTTAAATGTCATCGAATGTGGCCCTAGGGTATATGGGGTGGGAGAGGGAAGCCGGTATTATTTTCGCAAGCCGCCCATCGACCTGAACTTTTTCGAATCTGTCCTGCTCGCCGCCATCATCCCCAGCCCCAAGAGGTATTATCCCCTCCGCCATCCCCAAAGGGCCATGAAGCGTTATAAAAAAGTCCTCTTGTTGATGCGCACAGCCAAGCTCATCACCTTCAACCAGTACGAGATCGCCCGCGCTGTACAGCTAAACCTGGACCCTTGGGAACAGTACCTCTATTTCTCCCCCTTGTGGGAGGACAAAGAGAGGAATATTTGATCTCCTACTTCTACTTAAAGGTAAAGTATCCTACCTCCTTAATTATTGGGCCTAATTTTCAAAAGGGAATGAATATAAATAGGGACGGCGAATATTTTGTTGACATTTCTCAAAACTAAAACATATTATCGTAATTATGCCAAGGATCTCATGAGCTGTAGCTGTGGGCTATTCTCATCATATTACCCAGAGGAGGAATTATCGGCAACCTGTCTTTGAGCCTGAAGCGGACTACCTACAATATCTACAATGGTTAAGAGAATACTGTAAGAAATACTTTTTAGAGATTTGGGCATATTGTCTTATGAGTAATCATGTGCATTTTGTGGGTGTACCAATGAAAGATGATCCACTTGCCCGGACATTTAATACTCTTTACATAAGGTATTCACAATATTTCACTCAGAAGAGGAAAGCTACAGGGCATTTATGGCAAGGGCGATTTTATCCGTGCATTCTTAATGAAAGGCACTCATATGCAGCTATTCGTTATGTAGAGAACAATCCTGTCAGGGCAATGCCAAAAATGGACATCTGTCTTCAAAAGAAGCGGGGTATCTATAACTCCCCAAGTTGTTGACACATATGGTGACACCCTGTTAGATTAAGAAGAGTTAAATCTATGAGCAAGGAACGATTCGGGCATATAGAGATTCCTCTCAAGCGCATCCATATAGAACTTACCAACATCTGCGACTTCAACTGTGTTTTCTGTCCCAAGTCCGTGATGAAGAGGCCTTATGGGTCTATGGAGACAGACCTGGCCAAGAGGCTCATCACCGAGATAGGCTCAAGCCGCATCTGCGAAAAGATTACTTTTCATGTCATGGGAGAACCCACACTCCACCCCGACTTCTTCGAAATTCTGGAACATGCCGAAAGCAAAAGGGTAAAGGTTGGGCTCACAACGAATGGTGGAGGACTTGGCGGTAGGATAGGCAGACGCCTTCTGGATTACGACCTCCACCAGATAGACGTCTCACTTCAGACCCCTGATAGAGACTCTTATGCTCTCAGAAAGGCCGGTGGTAAGACCTTTGAGGATTATAAAGGAGGTATTCTGGACTTCTTCTCTTCCTATATGGCCAAGGATAGGGATACAATATTCAAGTTCCGCTTTCTAAACACGAGATTCCGAAAAAAGGGCATGGAAAAGAGGATAGGCCCCATAAAAGTAATATCTTCTACTGAAGAGCTCAGGAGAATCTTCCAGCACTGGGTGGATCAAATTTATGAGATACTCGGCGTTAAAGAAGAGAAGAAAAGGCGGGCCATGGAGCGAATAGAAGGCCTAGTTTCATACAAGTGGAATGTTGTGGAGGTCTACCCAAATGTGTTTTTCGAGACCTACCTACTCGATGACTGGGGTCACGCTTTCGAGGATGAGAGGATTCGTGATGCATGGGCGGGCTACTGTTTCGGCATGAGGGACCATTTCGGCATACTCTATAACGGAGACGTCGTCCTCTGCTGCATGGACTTCGACGGGCACACCGCGGTTGGGAACCTGCACAATTCGTCCCTGAAAGACATCCTCTCATCTGACGAACTGGGCAAAATCATCGAAGGATTCAGGAAGTTCAGGCTTGTCCATCCCTACTGCAAGCGCTGTCTAGGAAGCAAAACATTTCTATCCTGGCTGCTTAAGCCCGTAGCATCCGTAATGGCTCTTAAGACTCTAAAGCCGTTTTTCTACACGCATACGAGGCTCTATGACGAGAGAGACTTCGGCGTCGGTAAAACATATTAAGGCGTACCCACTGTGCTTGGACAGATTACTCGAGAATCCTTGATAGATCTTAAACCCGTTTTATCTCCTGCGGGAACTCTTTTGTACAGGCCGACATCTACAGAATTGAGTAGGGGAAAAGTGGCCGTTCTCAAGGATTTCATTAAAAGACCGTAGATATACAGAGTCACCATCGGCAGAATTTTACTTGAGAGCGAGGTAAGGGCGCTCAAGATACTCGATTTCATCCCCAGTCCCAAGAGGTATTATCCCCTCCGCCATCCCCAAAGGGCCATGAAGCGTTATAAAAAAGTCCTCTTGTTGATGCGCACAGCCAATTGAAATCATTAATGTTAATTTTCGCAATTGTAGCCACAACTGTCGAAAACGGGTTAAAGTATGCGACAACCTCATAGTGGAGGAAGAGAGGCCAGGACTACATCCTCTCGGGTGCCTGCCCTGTTATCACCCACCACGGCAAAGCTGAAATTTCCTCCCCCCGTTGTCTCCTTTAAGTGCGCCATGCTCCTCAAGTTTAGAGGAGAGGGATTTGCGCCAAGGCCTAG
>JAFDHG010000054.1 GCA_019308925.1 Deltaproteobacteria bacterium | reverse complement strand
CTGGAGCCACTCTATGAGGGCGCTCAGAGGACATAGCCTCGACAACATCAGCCACCCCTATGACCCTTGCCTCCAGAAGTATCTCTTCACCCAATAGACCTAAAGGATATCCAGGGCCATCCATCCTTTCGTGATGTTGAAGCACAATTTCGGCAATTGGCCATGGGAATTCTATTGTCTTCAATATGTCATATCCGATCTGAGGGTGGGTCTTGATCAGAGTCATCTCTGCCTCCCAGAGACGTACAGTTGTAAGAACTTTCTCTCATCACTGTTTCTACAGCGAAATAAAAGGTTAGGATTGCACGATCAGAACAAGTGCTTACGTGATAGTGGACGTTTTTGTCACTTAAAAGGACAATTTTAGGACGCTTCGGTTTCATCTCTATTTTTGCTTAACAATCTTTGCGCTCGATTATTTTTTAAAAATCAATAGTTATGAAAAACCAAAAGGCCTCTCATGTTGGCATAAAATATGCTTAAGAAAGATAATAATATAAAAATATAATAGGAGGGAATGGTGAGATTCATACTTCGCGGCGAAGAGTTGGAGCTTTATCCCAAAGATGTAGAAGCCGTAGTTCGGGTGTGTAGTCCAGAAGTCATTCGTAAGCATTACGTGGAAGTGAATGGAAGGCGGTTTCCGCCCAAACAGTTACTCGAAGTGATACTTAAGGTGAAGGGATACAAAAAAAATGAATTCAGCCGGCTCGACTTCACCACGATGGATGCACGGTCGATTTTCCTGCGGCTCGGATTCAAATGTGGGGAAGTTTAGGAGCTGCCCCTGTTTAGGGTTAGGGGATGTTCCAAGTATAGGGATTTCAAGAGGCCTCACATTGAAAAATTGAGGATGGGCAACTATGGAAAAGAAACCTGGCAAGAGATTAGGGGAAAAGTTATTGAAGAGGGGTCTTATCACCCCTGAACAGCTTCGGATCGGCTTAGAGATCCAAAAGAGCACCGGTGTGCTCCTGGGAGAGATCCTGGTGGATTCCGGTTTTCTCAGCCAAAAGGAACTGGGTTCTGTCCTCTCCGAAGATGTAGGGGTGACCCACCTCTCTTCCCTTGCTGATGTCATACCCGATCCGGCGGCCCTCAAGATGGTACCCAAAGAGATTGCCCAGAGACATAGGGTTGCCCCCTTGCTCATAGAGGACAATGAACTCACCGTGGCGGTCGTGGACCCCTTTGATGTGGTCACAGTGGATACCTTGAGACGACTGACAGGGAAGATGATCAAGACCCTGGTAGCCCCGGAGACGGAGATCCTCAAGATCATCGACATCTGGTATGTAGAAGGAGTGGACCTCTTTGAGGACATCGTCAAAAAGGCGGTTTCTTCGGTGGGGGCCCTGGGGGAGGGGATCATCAGCGAAGAGGCCCCCTTGGTGAAACTGGTCAATTACCTTATCGTCAATGGTGTGAAGGAACGGGCTACAGACATCCATATAGAGCCTGAGAAGAATACGGTGGTGGTGCGCTATCGCATAGATGGTGTCTTATATGTGAGACAACTCCTTCCGAAGGCCTTGGAGAGGAGCGTAATATCCCGCATCAAGGTGATGGCCGATCTTGACATCTCTGAATCCCGCCTCCCGCAAGATGGAAGGGCGGACTTTCGCTTTGGTGGTCGTGTATTGGATCTGCGGCTCTCCTTCTATCCCACCTCGTATGGGGAGAATGCGGTTCTCCGTATCTTGGATAGGGAAAAACTCGTTACACGTATCGATGGATTGGGCTTTTCGGAGCGACAGATGAAGCTCTTCCGAAAATTGATCAAGGGGAACCAGGGGATTATCCTCGTCACCGGTCCCACGGGCTGCGGCAAGACCACCACCCTATATGCGGCCCTGAGCGAGATCAACTCAACCCAGATAAATATCATGACTGTGGAGGACCCTATCGAGTATGAGCTCCTCTTTGTGAGACAATCTCAGGTCAATCCCCGTATCGGGCTCACCTTTGCTAAGGGTTTGAGGTCGATCTTGAGGCAAGACCCCGATGTAGTCCTGGTAGGGGAGATAAGGGATGAGGAGACCATGGAGGTGGCCATGCATGCCGCCTTGACAGGTCACTTAGTGCTGACCACGCTGCACACCAATTCGGCCGTTGGGGCCATCTCCCGCCTTCTCTATCTTGGAGCCAGCCCCTATGTGCTGGCCTCCGCTGTAATTGGCGTGTTGGCTCAGAGGCTGGTGAGGGTGATATGCCCCGATTGTAAAAAGAGCTATTCCCCTACGGATGAGGAGAGGGAGCTTGTTGAGGGTGCATTGAACGGAAAGATTAAATTACCCGCTCAATGGCCTTTATACAGGGGGGAGGGGTGTAAGAGGTGCAACCAAACCGGATATATAGGCAGAACTGCTGTCTCCGAGATCTTTGAGGTAGACAAGGAGATCTTTAACCTCATCGCCCGTGGGGCCACCGATGAGGAGATGGAGCAGGCCCTGGAGAAACAGCGCTATATTACCATGTTTCAGGATGGTCTGATCAAGGCCCTGCAAGGGGTCACCTCTGTGGAAGAGGTATTGAGGGTGGCCTAAAATGTCCCTTTACCACTACCGTGCCCTAGACGAGGGGGGAAAGGTGACCAGGGGGGTCCTGGAGGCAGAGGACGAACGCACCCTCTACCAGGTCCTCAAAGAGAGAGGGCTTATCCTGATAAAGGCTTCGTTGGAGAGGAGGTTTTTCCGCAAGGGTAAAAAGGTCCAAAAGAAGTCCTTAGCAGAGTTTTCCCGCCACATGAATTACATCGTGAGGTCCGGCATCCCTGTAGTTCAAGGAATGTTGGATATCAGGGATTCTACGAAGGACGCCGCCTTTAGGGATGTCTTGGAAATGGTGATCAAGGAGGTCCAGGCTGGGCAATCCCTTTCCTCGGCCATGGCCCGGCACCCCCATGTCTTCTCTAAGTTTTATGTGGCTGTGGTTAGTGCTGGAGAGACGTCGGGCAAACTGGACCAGATCTTTCACGACCTGGCCAATTACCTGGAGTGGATGATGAACTTGAGATCCAAGGTCAAACAGGCCTTCACCTACCCCATCATAGTCCTTTGCTTGATCTCTATTGCCTTGACAATTTTTGTCACCTATGTAATCCCCAAGCTGGTCAGATTTATCATGGAGCTGAACAGACCCTTGCCCCTCTTCACAAAGATCTTGGTCTATTTCAATCAATTCATCATCCAATATTGGTATATTTTGGTTGTTATTGCACTGTTTATTGTAATTTCTATCATGGCCAGCGGATATTCTGCCCGGATGCGCCTCTTTTGGGATCGCTTTAAGTTGCGGCTTCCATATCTTGGTTCACTTTTTGCAAATTTGATTTTAACGAGGTTCCTCCATTATCTGGAGATGCTATATAGGGCAGGTATTCAGATCTATCAAGTACTTACCCTGATGAAGGAAGTTGTGAACAATAAGTATTTTGAACAAAAGGTAGAACAATTGAGGGGTTTGGTTCTGGAGGGGGAATCCCTCTCCAACGCCGTCAAGAGGATAGGCGTCTTTCCCCCCTTGTTTCAGAGGGCAATCAGTGTGGGGGAGACGACAGGTACATTGGACGAGGTATTAAAGGAACTGGGGGCGCAATATGAAGAGGAGATCGACAGGAGTCTCAAGAAGTTGGTTTCCCTGATCGAACCTGTCCTCCTCATCTTTGTGAGTGCGATCTTGATCTTGATCATCATCTCGGTACTTTGGCCGATCTATACCATGTTGGGGGAGATAAAGTAAGATGCAGTCCCAGGAAAAAAGATTGTATCTCCTCTACCTCAAAGCAGGGAAGGTCTACGGCCTGGTCTTTGCGGGCAGCAAATTCCTTCAGAGGATTGAATCCAGCCTGGAGGACCTCCCCTATTTGGGGCCTAGGGGGAATGGCTATCTCCTCCTCGCTGACGAGGATGTCCAATATAATGTTATCTCCCTTCCTTCTTCTGCCAAGATCCAGCTCCAGAGGGTCATGATGCACGAGGCAGAGGGTTTGGCCGGACAACCTGCTTCTCAAATCATCTATAAGTGGCGCTTGGTGGGGAAGGGAAAAGACGAGGATTTTTATCTGCTGGCCGTCATCTCCAGGGACTTGGGTTCCTCCCTTCTATCTACTTTCAAAAACAAGGGGTTGAGACTACAAAGGATCATAACTCCCCTGGATCTCCTGATAGAGAGGGGGAGGGATGTAGAAAAGAGGGGAGGGGGGTGTCATATCTTCTTCGAGGGTAAAAAGGTCTACGTCCTCTTTTTTCAAGAGGGGTCGTTTTTGTTCTACCGTATCTTCGAATTGGCCCTTCCTCCAGGGAAAGAGGGCCTTGCTGAGGAGTTGGTGTTGGAGATTAAGAGGTCTATGTTTTACCTTCAACAAAAATACAAGATACCTTGCGAGTGGATGCAGGCCATCTCCTCACCCCCTTGGCTTGATGAAAAACTAGGAAAGAGGATAGAGGAAGAGGTAAGGGTCTCTTTAGAGGTTGTCCCCTTGGCTGTGTCTCTTTGGCCTGAGAAGGGTCCTCTTGACCTCTTGGCCGAAGGGATAAAGGCCGTTCCCAGTCTCCTCTCCCTCATCCCCAAAGAGGTTGAACTGGGTAGGAAGCTTGGGAAGGTTTCCCCTCCGTTGAGCCTCTTTTTGACCCTCATGATTATCCTCTCATTGGTGTGGGTTTGGGGGGTATGGTCCAAAGTGAAGGAGGAAATGGGGATATTGGCGGCGAAAAGGGCTGTCCTGGAGAGTATGGAGGGCCTCCTTCAGCAGCGCAAAGGGCGATTAGAGGAGCTAAAGAGACTGAAAAGAGATACCCAGGAGGTCTCCTCTTATCTGCAGAAGAGGTCTCTCATTTACCTCCCCTTGGGATCCTTTCCCTATCTCATCCCCTCTGATATACACCTGGAGTCCCTAAGATGGATTTCAACCCGAGCTACAGGCAAGCAGGGGAGATCTAAGGAAAAAAATCCCGAGATCCCTACCTCACAAACCCTGCAGCTAATCGGTAGGGTTGATGGGCAGGGGTGGGAGGAGAGGTATAAGGCCTTTTGGCGGTTTGTAGAGGCCTTGAAGGGGGCACCCTTTGTCCAGAAGGTGGACTTCGAGACCGTTGACCTCCTGAAGAAGGGCCTTTTTGTCCTGAGATTGGAGTTAAAGGGGATAAGGGCAGAGGAGAAAAGATGAGGTTGCAACAGTTCGTTAGGTCCTTGAGGCTACCCCTTTTTCTAGTCATCCTTTTTGGGTTGGTGGTCTCCTATGGACTTTTTCTTCATTACAAGGTCGAGGCATTGAAGGGACTAACCACCCAAACAAAAACGGAAGAGATAACCAGCAAAAAATTATTACAGGATTTAGACCGATTGGAGCAGGAAGCGAAGAAGTATAAGGCCCTTTCGTTGGACCTCTGGCTCCCCCCCTTCAAGGATCCCCTGGAGACAAGGCTCTTTCTCCTGAAGTATCTGTCCAGCCTGACCAGCAGATGCCATGGCGAGGACCATGAGATCGAGGTCACAATGGGGGCTGAGGATCAGACTGGTGAGGTAAGGTGCTGCGATGTTATGTTAAAGGTCAAGTTTAAATATTACGCTGACTTGATGGAGTTTTTGCAGGCCTTGGAGCAGAAGAGTCCCCTATTTATTGTTGAGGAGATAGGCCTCAATAAAGAGGGGGGGAGGATCGCAACCTTACTCAAATTGGCATTTGCCTATAGGATAAAAAAATGGGGCTGAAGGAAAGATTTAATATAAAATTATTTGGCAAGATGGCCCTGATTGGTTTGGGTATTATCTCCTTGATATTGATCTTCGTGTGGGGACCTTCCCCAAGGCCAGCTACCTCTCCCCCTCCCAAAACCCTTGAGAGGACCAATGAGGAAGCAACCCTAAAGGGGGATGCTGGAGGAGACCTCGTCACCCAAGAGGAGATCGAGAGATATCTTTTGTCCATAAAAGAGAGGGGGTATAAAGACCCCTTCCTCAGCCGCAAGGAGATAGAGTGGGATGCCTTCTTGAGTGACCTGCGCAGGTATCCCCTCCTGCAGGGGATAATGGTCGTTGGTGGCAAAAGGGTGGCCCTCTTGAACGGACGGGTGATGAAGGTAGGGGATATTGTGGACGGATACACCATCGTCAGAATAGATGGTGATGGGGTCCGTCTCTTGAAGGGTAAAAGGGGTCATTACTTGCCCTTAAACCCCATTAAGGAGAAGAGGTGATGAAAAGGATAAGGTTTTTGGCGATCTTATTTTTAGGCCTTTTTTTGGGGTGCGCTACCACCCCGGAGAGGATAGAGAAAGAGGAGGGGCCACGCATACCCCTGGAGCAAAAGGCCCCGGTGGAGAAGTCCATTAAACCCCCTGCCCCTCCGTCTCCATTGCTTCCCATGAAGAGGCCTGTCGGGTACGCAAATCTGGAGATGCTGGTCAGCGTCAGTGTTAGAGAGGCCAGCCTAAAGCAACTGATGCTCACCATGGCCGAGCAGGCAGGGGTGAATTTGGTCATAGACGAGGATGTGGAAGAAAAGAAGGTGACTGTCAACATCAAGAAGGTGCCCTTATGGCAGGCCCTCAAGGCCATCTTGGGTGCCCATGGTCTCTACTTTCAACCCCATCCCGGTTACATCCGCATCTCCCGGATGCTCACCAGGTTTTTCCATATCGATTACGTGGCCAGCGTTCGGGGAGGAGAGAGCAGCACCTCTGTGTCCCTCGTCTCAGGGGATATCTCTGGCGCTGCTGGGGCCGCCTCAGCAGGGGTTATCAATGTGACAAGCAGCGAGGAGATAGATTTCTGGAAGAACTTCGATGAGAGGCTCAAGACCCTGATGGAGGACCCCCTCTATGACATCCTGCAGGCGGAGTACAACCGAAAAAAGTTGAAAAAAGACCTGGCCATGCTCCCCTACAAGGAGGAGTATGAAAAGGAGCTGCACAGGCATCGTTTGGAGATCTTCTCCCTCCAGAGCAAGATCCTGGCCAAGCAGGTAGAGACGGGGATGCCAGCGGAAAAGGTCCCTGAGGTCAAGGAGATCACTCCAGGAAAGGTTGAAGAAGAGGAAGAGGAAGAGGAGATTGAGGCCAAAGAGGAGAAGGTGCTGGTAGGCTCATACACCATAGACCTTCAGACCGGGACGGTAGTGGTGACCACCACCCCTGAGGTCATGGAGAGGGTAGAGCGGTTCATTGCCCAGGTCAAGGAAAATTCGCGGCGCCAGGTCTTAATAGATGTCCAGATATTAGAGGTCAACTTGGATAAGGACAAGAAATTGGGGGTTGATTGGAGCAGTTTCCCGGGCACCATTCAGTTCTTTAAATTGCCAGACCTCAAGGGCGCCGTAGAATCCGCCATGGCGGGTGCCGGTGGAGGAGGTGGTGGAGGAGGAGGAGGTGGGATTGTATCACCCTTGGCCACCGCCCCATTTTCCTTTAGCCCCACCGGAGGGCTGCAGGCGGGGATACTGCACATGTTGAGCAATGATGTAGCATTTCAGTACACCTTGGACCTTTTGATCTCCTTTCTCAAGGAACAGGGGGAGGTCAAGGCCATCGCTAGGCCTCAGCTCGTGGCCATGAACAACCAACCTGCCATTGTCTCGGTGGGCCTAAACGATTTCTATGTCACCTATGAGCAGACCACTATCTCGGCCGCCGCGGGGGTGGCCACCACCTCGGTAACAAGCAAGTTAAACCCCATCTTCATTGGGGTTACCCTGCACATCACCCCACAGATTAGCCCCAACGGGGAGATAATCCTCAAGGTGGTCCCGGCCATCAACAAGAAGGTGGACGAAAAGACGGTGCCCACAGGGATCCCCTCGGCCCCCACCCAGACCATCCCCGTAATTGAGACGAGGCAGACGAGCACCATGGTGAGGGTCGCCAGCGGCCAGATCGTCATCATCTCCGGTTTGATCCAGGAGAAAAACGGGGGGACGACGAAGAAGGTGATCGGCTTGGGGGATGTACCTGTCTTGCGTTACCTCTTCAGCTACGAATCACAGGAGGTTATGAGGTCAGAATTGATCATCATTGTTACGCCTCGGCTCCAACCACCCTTCGTCCCCAATAAGGAGCTGGGGCATGAAAGGATAGGGTGAAGGCATGTATAAGGAGTTTTTTGCTCTAAAGGAGAATCCCTTTAAGCTTTCCCCCGACCTTAGGTACTACTTTCTCTGCCCGCGGATCAAGAGGGTTATGGACCAACTCTTCTATGGCCTTGATCAGAATATGGGCTTCATGTTGGTCACCGGAGAGATAGGGGTGGGTAAGACCAGTATGCTCAGATTCTTCATGTCTCACCTGGACGATTCTGTTGAGAGGGCCTATCTGTTTAACCCCACCCTGGGTTCTTCTGAGGAGTTGCTATCCTTCTTGATCATGGACCTGAAGATAGGGAATGGGGTCCCCTCCCAATCCAACAAGATCTATCTCCTCTCCCAGATACATCAGTATCTCCTTGACCGTTATGCAGAGGGGAAAAAGGTCTTGTTCATCATCGATGATGCCCAGGCCATACCGGATTTCCTCTTAGAAGAGCTCAGGTTGTTGTCCAATTTTGAAACGGATCAGGACAAACTGTTCCAGATCATTTTGGTAGGTCAGAGGGAGTTGGGGGACAGGCTCAGGAGGAATAACCTGCGGCAGCTCAACCAGAGGATACCGATAAAGACGGCCCTCTTCCCCTTTAGCAAAGAGGAGACAGCGGCCTATATAAGCTATAGGTTGATGGTCGCGGGGGGCAACGGTATTGTCTTCAAGCCAAAGGCCATAGACCTCATCCAACGGGAGAGTCGAGGGCTCCCCCGCCTGGTCAATCTAATTGCTGAAAGGACCCTCATCGCCGGCTATGTAAAGGGGGCAAAGGAGCTCGGCAAAAAAGAAGTGAAGATGGCATTGAAAGACCTTGAGGTGGCAAGATGAGCCTTATCGAGGAGGCGTTAAAAAAGGCAACCCAAAGGAGGAAGGACGAGGATAAGAAGGTTCCTGGGGGGGGCATCGATGCAGAAGGCCTATTGGAGACCGTATCTCCCTCTAGGAGAAGATGGCTCCTTTGGCTGGTGGGCTTTCTTTGCATTGCCTTCCTCATCTTTGCGGCAACCACCCTCCTTAAACTGAACAGATGGAGGTCTTCCACCCCCTTGGCCTTCCATTCCGAGGAGAACCCAGTTACCCCTCCTTCTGGTAGCGAAAGGGTATCCATGCACGAAGAGAGGGTTAGCCCATCTCCAGCAGAAAAGAAAGAAGGGGAGACAAAAGGAGGGGTTAACGCCTTAAAAGAGGACGCCGAGGAAAAAGAGAAAGCAGTGAGCCGTCCCCCCGAAGAGAAGGTACCCAAAAAGGTGGAGCGCAGCGAAAAGGTCAGCCTTAAGAGATCTGTTTTTCGCAAAAAGGCCTCACAGGAAGAGAAAAGACCCGATAAAGCGACGTTGAACACCTGGCTGAAAGAGGCCTATCTGCAAACGGAGTTGGGGGACAAGAAAAGGGCCCTTCAATTATATTCCCAGGTCTTGGCCCTCGATCCCCATCACATAGAGGCCCTTACCAACCGCGGGATCATCTATGAGGAGATGGGAGATTACCAGATGGCGGGAAAAGACCTCTTGGCTGCCCTAACCCTGGCACCTGCTGACAAGATCGTTCTCAATGCCCTCGGGGTTCTCTATCTGGAACAGGAAAGGTTAGAGGAGGCAAGAGGATATTTTCAAAGGGCCAATTACGCCCCTGCCAAGATAAATCTGGCCCTGATCTTCTGGCAGCAGGGAGATTTCGGGAAGGTAAAGGAGTATCTCACTGTGGCCCAGCGCCTAGATCCTCAAAATCCCTATGTATATTATTATTGGGGGATCTATTACCGACAAGTAAGAGATGACGTCCATGCCCGGCAAAACTTTAAGATATCCGCCAGATTGGCCAGGGAAAGAGGCGTCTTTTCTCTCTTAAAGAAATTGGAAGCTGCTAAGTAAATGCCACTTCTAAAACTTTTGGTCTTTACCACCTTTCCGCTTCCCATTCTGATCCTCTCCAGGGGATTTCGTACAGATCGGCTGATCTTCTCCTTTTACCTCCTGTGCGTCTGTTCTGCCGCCTATCTCTGGTCTTTGGGGACCCCAGAGGCGGTTCAGCAAGCCTTGACCTTTTCCTTTCTGGCCCTGCTCCTCTTAAATCTCTTTTTTTCCCTCGCCGTGCGAGCAGTAAGGTCTTCTATCTACCGTATTTCCACCGTCATTTCCATCTCATTCACCCTCTTTTTGATCGCCGTCTTTATGATAGATTATCGCCCCCAACTTTTGGCCACCGATCTCTTTTTTCCTCATCCCGTTCTGCCTCATTTGACCATGATCTCCGTCGTCTTCTCCATCGCCTTACTCATCTTCAGTTGTGAGATATGGGAGAGAAATGTGGGTGGTGGGCTGGTGGAGAGGGCCTTTTGGGCAGGAACCGCCCTTTGGTGGACCATGTTCCTCTATTTAATCATCAAGATGGTCATGACCCAGGGGAGAGCCCCTTTCTCCCTTTTTACATACCTATCCTTTTTTCACCTGTTGGGGCTGGCCACAATCTATTATCTCCTGTTCAAGACCGATTTTCTTGCGGTGCGGGTGCATCCTTCGCCCTATTTGCTCACCAAGATAACCATGACCATCTTTGTCCTGGCGGTCTTGGGGATCTTCATCTGGTTGGAGATCCTCATCAAGGGTTGGGTTGATATCCCCCCTTATCTGCTCGACCTTTTCCTCATCGCCTCCTTTTTCATCGGCGCCTTCTTTTTCGTCGTCCCTGTCCGGCCTCAGCGATGGTTCAAGGAACGCATCTATCATCACCTCTATCTGCCGGAGCAAGACTTTGCCCTGGAGGTCAAGTTCTATCTCGATGTCATCGGATACAAGAGAAAAAAGGAGAGGATCCTCAGCCACCTCCACGAGAGATTGGGGATAGAGGGAGTAGCCCTCTATGGAATAGAGAACACCCACCTGCGATTGCTCAGCACCTTTCCTCTCAACGTATCTTTACCCAAGGAGCTCGAATCTTCACCTAAAAAGGGTTGGGAGATAGAGGGCGTAGTTTGCCAAAAGGTGATCCCTTTGCAGAATAACGGGGATATTCGTGGGTATCTACTCCTCTTACACAAGGGAAGGAAGACCTTTTCAGGGGAGGAGGAGAGCCTGATCAGGTTTTGGTCCAACACCTTGGGGATTTTGCTTCAGGAGATGGAGGAGGCCGAGCGCAGACAGCAGCAGGAGAAGATGATGGTCTTTTCCCAGGCGACCTCCTTTATCCTCCATGATGCCAAAAATATGGCCCAGCTCCTTGATCTATTGGTGAAAAATTCTGCCTTGTTGCAAGGTAAACAGGAGGCAAGGGAGTTTCTTAAGGAACTTTTGCCCGCCCTCCAAAAGGCCAGGGAGAGGGCGAGACGGATCCTGGACAAGATAGCTGCCTTTAACCCTATTGAGGGAGTCGAGTTGATGGAGGCTGATCTACAGGTAGTGATAAAAGGGGTTGCTGATAATTTCACGAAGGCCAATAACGACGCTGAGGTAAGGTTGAAGCTGATCCCAGCAATGACCAAGACCAATACGGAGATCATCAGCAGGGTCGTGGAAAACCTCCTTTTAAATGCCTGGCAGGCCAGTCATGATGGGGGAAGTATTGAGATAGAGTTGAGCGAAGATCACGGCTCTTATCTCATAGCGATCAAGGATAGGGGCAGGGGGGTTCCGGAGGAAGAACAGGCCCAATTGTTCAAGCCATTTTTTACCACCAAGCCAGGGGGGACCGGGTTGGGCCTTTACCAATCCCAAGTCCTCTTGGAGAAGATCGGAGGGAAGATCTGGTATGCCCCCAATGGGGAAAAAGGGAGCATCTTCTATGTCCAACTCCAGGGATAGGCTCCTCCTTATCGAAGATGATGCCCTTTTGGGCGCACAGCTCAGGCGTTTTCTCAAGGGGCGCTTTCAAATAGATTTGGCCACCAATAGAGAAGAGGCAATGAAATATCTCCAAGATGGACGAGTATTGGTAGTCTTGCTCGACCTGGGGCTTCCACCCTATCCGGAATCGCCTGATATAGGTCTTAAACTCCTGGCGGAGATCCTCTTTCGTGACCCATTAATCAAGGTGATCATCATCACCGCCCACGATGATAAGGATACCGCTCAAAGGGCCTTGAGCCTGGGGGCCTATGATTTTCTCGCCAAACCCCTGGAGGAAGGGCTGCTGCTCACCCTGATCGAAAGGGCGATATATCGTCACAGTGTGGAGGAGAATTGGCTGACAACAAAGGAAGATGACCTTCCCATACCTATGGTCATCGCCTCAGAGGAGATGAGGAAGGTGGTGGAGGAGACACAACGGGTGGCTTCTCTCTCCGTGACCGTTTTGATCGCCGGAGAGAGCGGTACAGGTAAGGAGTTGATCGCCCAACTCATCCATAAGTGGAGCCCGAGAAGAGAGGGGCCCCTGGTTGTGGTGGACTGTGCAGCCATTCCGGTCAACCTTGGCGAGGCCGAGCTCTTCGGCGCTGAAAGGGGGGCCTATACCGGGGCGGTGACCAGGATGGAGGGTAAGATAAATCAGGCCGACGGAGGGACCCTCTTTTTGGATGAGATAGGTGAGCTCTCTTGGGAGGTGCAGGCCAAACTGCTACGTTTCCTCGAGACCAAGGAGTATGCCCCCTTGGGCGGAAAGACCGAGAAGGGGGATGTGAGGATCATCGCCGCCACCAATCGCGAACTGGAACGAGAAGTACACAGGGGGAAGTTCAGGTTAGACCTCTTTTATCGCCTTACCCAACTGACGATCCATATCCCTTCCCTGAGGGAGAGAAGGGATGATATCCTCTCCCTAGCGCACCACTTTGTCAGGAAGTTGGCTCATGAGTTTGGGATGTTACCCCCTTTGCTGTCTGCTGAGGCTGAGGAGGCCCTGTTGAGACATCCCTTTCCCGGGAACGTCCGGGAGTTGAAGAATATGATCTCAAAGGCCCTTCTTCTCTCTGAAAAGGGGGTTATAGCCCCTGGGCATCTCGGCCTAAGTGACGAAAAATGGACATTTGATGCTCAAAATTTGTCACCTACCCCAGGTTATGCCCTCAATAAGGTCAAAAAAGAGATTGAGAAGCGCTGGATAAGGGAGGCCTTAAGGAGAAATAGGGGCAAAATAGCCCCTGCTGCCCGGGATCTGGGAATCCCCAGGACCACCCTCTATGAACTGGTGAAGAGATTTGGGATCAAGGCCCCTTGATTTGATGTCCATTTTTCACGGGTAACCCGACAAATGACCCCCAGCCTTTCCCTCCTCAATCAAGGGAGAGGGAGATCAACCTCGAAGGGCAGGGCGAAAAACTGACAAATGCTGTCATTTCGGCATAACCTTGCGAAAAAGGAAGACAATTTAAAGGACAATTTTCGTCACTTTCTTAATCTTCGTCAGTCATTTTTCTTATTGTTAATGTTTCATTAAAAGGTGTTGTTTAAATTAGCCAATAAAATTAACCAGTTATGTACAACGTAAAGAAAGCGGTTCTGTATGGCACAAAATTTGCTGTTATTTTAAGGAAAAAACAGAAAAGGAGGTATGAAGTGATGAGAAGGTTGAGAGATAAGAAAGGATTTACCTTGGTGGAAATCGCCATTGTATTGGTGATCATAGGTCTGTTGCTCGGGGCGATCCTCAAAGGGCAGGGGATGATCAAGAATGCGAAGATCAAGAACGTCATGCGCAGCGCAGATGAAATACGTGCTGCCGTGTACACGTACCAGGACCGATACAAGATGCTTCCAGGGGATGATAATAACCCGGTAGGCCACACAGGGGTAGGGGGATTGGTTCCTGGCAATGGCAGCGGACAGATTACGGGTAGCGAGGCGTTACATGTTTTTAATCACCTGGCCGCAGCGCAGATCATCTCTGGCTCTCACACGTTAACTACTTATCCAACCCATGCATTTGGAGACAGCTATTATCTTTCCTGGGCGACTGCCCAAGGGAAAACTACTCATTGGGTAGTCTATACAAATATCCCCGGCGATGCAGGGAGGAGTATCGATTTCACCATTGACGACGGCCGTTACAATACTGGCGCAGTTCGTGCGAGCGCCAATTACCCCGCCAACAGCACGGTGACCCTGTATAACGAGTTCTAAAATGCACCGAGAGGGGTGGGGATGAAGACGTCCTCACCCCTAACCTAAGGGGAAAAACTATGCGTTCACAAAAGGGCTTCACCCTCATCGAGATCGCCATCGTCTTGGTCATCATCGGGATCCTCATGGGGGCCATCCTCAGGGGAGGGGAGCTGATCAAAAGTGCCAAGGAGAAGAACTTTCACAACAAATTGCGCCTTGTGGCCTCCGGGCAGTTCACCTATCTAGACAGGATGGCCAGATATGCTGGTGACACTACCAGCCCTCCCGATGGTATCATCGATAATAATGCTACTGCATGGACGGAGCTGGTCGCCCAACAGATCTTGCAGGATAGTGATCAGAGGCATGTCTTCAACGGGACCTTCTCTTTTGCAGGTGGTGTTGCCCCTTACGGGAATTACAACTATATCCAGGCCACCCGCACCCCCATGTGGGTGGCGCAATCCATCGATACAAAGCTGGACGACGGGGTCGGGAATACAGGGAATGTGCGTTGGCAGACCCTCACGGGCGTGGCCTACAGCGGGGACCCCAATAACGCCAATAACATGTATTGGTGGTTTGATCGTTAAAACCGGATATGAGGGGTATGTTTAAGAAGCAAGCCGGGCTTACCTTAATTGAAATGGCCTTAGCCTTGGTCATTATAGGCCTCTTGTTAGGGGTATCTTTTACCCTTATCGACGCCGTGTCAAAGGCAAACAGAAATAAGAAGACAAAGAACAACTTGGAAATAACAAAAGATGCCCTCATTGGATATCTATTGAGTCAGGGGAGGTTGCCTTACGCCGCAAATGATGTAAATGGTAATGAAGACAACACCACGCCCAGTTACACGGGAAAGGTGCCGTATAGGACGATAGGTCTCCCCAAAACGAGTGCGTCTGATGCCTATGGACAGGTATTTAGCTACGATGTTACTGGCAGCACCCTTACTAATGCAAAACTAACCGACACCACCTATCAAAATGTCTGTCATCAGCTACAGGCCCTTATCGATGGCACAAATCCAGCCACAGCAAGGGTGACATTAGATGGAACAAATTATACAGGCGTTGCCTTTGTATTGTTAGCTCCGGGAAATAACAAACAGTATGAAGGTGAAAATAATGATGGCGATAGAGATTATAGGTCCCAAGACCCTAATTCTGATGACGTGGTTATCTGGGAGACTTTTGCCAATTTGTATGCCAAGCTCGATTGCGGACAGGAGTATTATATAGTTCATAACGGTAGTATTAGTTCTATATGGGTGAAAGGAGGCAAATATACGGGCTGTACAGAGATAGCTGCTGCTGCTTTTTGTTACCTCAAGAAGGATACTGAAGCCTATAGCAATGAAACCAATTGTAACAATTCTTCCTCTAAGTTGTTTGATTTTAGCGATTGTGAAAGTGCAGACTTTGGTGTGGGTGGAGACAGAGACACCAAAGTAAGATGGAATGGCTTTACAGTCGTGGATGAATAAACTTTCCAGAAGTTTCATTTTCTTGGAGCTGGTGCTGGGGAAATTGTTCCCCTCATTTCTTACTCGAACACGAACCCCTCCTCGTTAAAAAGCTTCAAACAGGCATCTACCACCTTAGGATCATAAATGTCACCCCTATTTCGTGAGATTTCCTCTAATGCCTTATCTGTACCTGGAGCCACTCTATGAGGGCGCTCAGAGGACATAGCCTCGACAACATCAGCCACCCCTATGACCCTTGC